>CAJUMD010000051.1 GCA_910587275.1 uncultured Kineothrix sp. | reverse complement strand
TCCACATTCTGCTAAGAAACTCCCGCCGGAAACGAAGCACGGAAAATCCGGGACAGGCAATCCCGCTGCCGCTGCCCCCCAAAAAACTCCCTCCCGTGCTGGGTAGAGGAAAAAGGAATGCTATAATATGGCATTGCATTTTTTGATAACCAGCAAAAGCCAGGGACAAGCCGAGCAGGGGGGGGCCGCTCCTGGCTTCTGCGTCCGTCCGCACTCACCCCCGAACATAACATTTCAGGCTGAACGGTTACACCAAAAAGAACGGAATGGGGAACCGTCAGGGACGGCAGCCGCAAACCGCGCAGGACATTCCCTTCCTGCTATCTTATGTGCCTGTTTCAGACGGCAATCACCGCACACCTTCGCATTTTTCCGATTCGATTGCCCGTTTTGCTGCTTTAGTCATCATTTTTCCGATGAAAAGGGGATGCCTGTAAGAAAACTTTATTTGTGCTGTCTGAATTGCAGAATGACAAATCACAAACTTTTTTAACCATATACGGTCAGCCAGTCCATATCCGACTTCTTTTGCTTTTGCCTTAAATTCTTTTGGAACCGGAATTCCCGATGCTGATTTTGTATTTGTCAATGGCGGATGGAACAAATGGAAAGTAATCCCATATTCTTCATTTTCTATTTGCAAACATTTAGCCAATGATTCCATTGCTCCTTTTGAGGCGGCATATGGGGAAATGTTTGCAAATCCGGTAACGCCTACACCCGAACTTGTAAATATAATACGTCCTTTTTTCGCTTTTCTCATATGCGGAAGAACTGTTTTACTTAATCTCAATGCTCCAAAATAATTTACGTCCATGACATTTTGATATATTTCATAGCCAGTGTCATGCTCACTGTCAAAAGTGCACAGACAAGCATTATGGATTGCAATGTCAATATCTCCAAAATGACGGATTGCCTGTAACACACCATTCTCAATACCGGAAAGGTCCCGTGCATCCGCAATGACAGGCAGGAGTGTCTTTGGATACTTTTCTTTTAATATCCCAATAGTATTAATTTGAATATCCAGTACCGTAACCGCATTCCCCGATTCCAGCAGCCTTTCCACAAGATAATAGCCAATCCCTTGATTAGCACCGACAATCAGTACATTTGCCATACCATATACCCTCCATTTTCACCTAACAGTTGTTAGGTGATATTATATCTAACAACCGTTAGATTGTCAATCCATTTGTTACGCTTTGCCATTTTTGTAGCAGTCCAGCCTGAAATGTTAGGTTCGTGGTGAGTGCGGACGGACGCAAAAGCCAGGAGCGGAACTCCCTGCCCGGTTTAGCCCGATTCAGCACGGATGCC
Organism: uncultured Kineothrix sp.; assembly: GCA_910587275.1. GTDB lineage: Bacteria > Bacillota > Clostridia > Lachnospirales > Lachnospiraceae > Kineothrix. Next base: position 20,764 of record CAJUMD010000051.1, on the reverse strand, counting down.
GATAGATGACGGCCGCAGCCGGTGATAGCTTTCCTCCTTTGCACATTATATCTATGGTTCCATCATAAATTCTTAAGAAATTTGTTACAATTTTTCCTTTCTTATCTAGTGACTATGTTCTTCTTGTGTGATATAATTGCGTTTGTGGAATTTTTACCGGTGCTCTTTCCAACTGGAAATCCAACCCATGGACACACGCAGCGCCGGGTCACCAATACAAATTACATTTACAAGCAAATTAGGAAAGCGAGGATTGTACATGAAACGATTAAAAGTACTTCTTCTCGTAGCATTATCCTCCACACTTTTACTGTACGGCTGTGGAAAGAACGATGAAGAAGCTGCTACACCCACATTACAGGACATTGAATCATTACCGGGAACTGATGAACAGCCTCAAGGAGAGCAGACCATAGACGAGCCCCAAACCGAGGAACCCCAACAGACGGATGACGAGGCTCCCCCGCAGGAAGGAATGGTCAGGAGTACCTTAACCAACGAATGGATTGACGGCGATATCGAAAAGGCACGCCCCATTGCCATTATGGTTCCCAACGACTCCGCAGCGCTTCCCCACTATAATATTTCCAAAGCGGACATCCTTTATGAAGCACCCGTGGAAGGCGGTATTACGAGAACCATGGCTGTCATTAAGGATTGGGAAGATTTGGACCGTATCGGTAACGTAAGAAGCTGCCGTGACTATTTCGTATACTGGTCCTTTGAATGGGATGCCATTTATCTCCATTTCGGCGGTCCTTTCTACATTAACGATATTGTGGAGAAAAAAGATACCGACCATATCACCGGATGCGCATACGGCGATAAGAGGACGGACGGATTATATGCGGACACGTTCTTCCGCGCAACCGATAAGAAAGCACCCCATAATGCATATGCCAGCGCGAACGGTATCAATAAAGGAATCGAGAAATTCAAATTCTCCAAGACCTACCGGGACGGCTACTACCATGCGGAACACTTTAAATTTGCTCCCAGCAAGGAGCCGAATACACTGGAAAAATACAGCGATGCCATCAGCGCAAAAGAAATTAACATGACGGACGCTTATCCGGTTACCAAAACCGCTTTTTCCTATAACGAATCCGACGGCTTGTATTACCGTTCCATGTACGGCAAGCCGGATGTGGACGCTGCAAACGATAACCAGCAGCTTGCTTTTAAAAACGTCTTTGTCCAGTTTACATACCATGAGGTAAGGGATGCAAAAGATTACCTTGCTTTCCAGGTACATGATACCACAAGGGACGGATATTTCTTCACCAACGGAAAAGGCATCCATGTAACATGGAAAAAGTCTTCCGACTATGAGCCTACCAAGTATTATGACGATGACGGAAACGAAGTGGAAGTCAATACCGGCAAGACCATGATTTGTATTGTAAAGCAGGGCTCAACGTTTAATGTGGATGGAACTACTTATAAATCATCCTCTAAAAAATAAGAATTGTTTTCCCGCATATTTTGAAATGCCGCGTGATAAATTTCACGCGGCATTTCATTTCATTTATCCGTTATCCATTCTTGCATCCGTTATTGCCTGCCGCCAATCCCCAACCGGTTCATAGCCGAGAAAATTGCCCTCACGGACGCCCTGGTAATATTGGAGCTTACGCCGACGCCGTAAGTCACGCTTCCGGTATCCACATCCAGCAGATGGATGTAAGCTGCCGCCTGCGAGTTGGAACCGCTCTGCAGCGCATGTTCCTCATAATCGAGTATCTTCATTTCCTCACCCAGTTTCTCCTGCAGACCGCGTTTCACCGCATCAATGGGGCCGTTTCCTACTGCCTCGAAACTCATATCCACCCCGTGGTCCGTGTAAAGTACGGTGACTTTCGTATCAAATTCGGAAGTAATTTCATCGCTTAAATCATCCACACGCAGTTTCCTGAAATGAAGCGGCTCCTTGCGCTCCAAATATTCCATACGGAACTGTTCCATAATCTGGTCTGGGGATACTTCTCCCTGTTTCTCCGAAATCTTCTGGATTACATTGGCAAATTCCCGGTGCATACTCTTTGGCAGTTTAAAGCCGAAATAGGTATCCATGACAAATGCCACGCCGCCCTTGCCGGACTGGGAATTAATACGTACAATGGGTTCGTACTGCCTTCCGATATCCGCAGGATCAATCGGAAGGTAAGGTACCTGCCATACTTCGCTCTGCCTTTCCCGCATCGCCTTAACCCCCTTATTAATCGCATCCTGATGGGAGCCGGAAAAGGCGGTGAATACCAGCTTGCCCGCATAAGGGTGTCTGGGGTGAATCGGTATTTTACAGCACCTTTCGTAAATCTCTATGATTTCATTGATTTTTTCTATGTTCAGTTCCGGGTTAATACCCTGGGAAAACATGTTATAGGCAATGTTCAGGACATCCACGTTCCCCGTGCGCTCCCCGTTACCGAACAAAGTTCCTTCCACACGTTCCGCTCCTGCAAGCATTGCCTGTTCCGCACTTGCCACACCGGTTCCCCGGTCATTGTGGGGATGTACGCTCAAGATAATGCTCTCCCGGTTCTTGAAATGCCTGTTCATCCATTCGATTTGATCGGCGTACACGTTTGGCGTGGTCATCTCAACGGTAGACGGCAGGTTAATGATAATCGGGTTTTCCTTCGTCGCCCCCCATGTTTCCTGCACGGCAGTACAGATTTCCAGCGCAAAGTCCATTTCGGTTCCGGTAAAACTTTCCGGGGAATATTCCAGGATAATCTTTCCGGGGAATTTCGCCGCACGCTCCTTTACCATCTTTGTCCCCTGCACCGCAATGTTAATAATCTCCTCACGGTTCATGCCGAATACCACGTCCCTCTGCAATGTGGAAGTGGAATTATAAATATGGACGATTGCCTGCTTACAGCCCTCGATGGAATCAAAAGTCTTTTCAATCAGTTCTTCCCTGCACTGTGTCAGTACCTGTACCTTGACATCGTCAGGAATCATCTTCCGGTCCACCAACTGGCGCAGAAAATCAAACTCAATCTGACTGGCTGCCGGAAATCCAATCTCAATTTCCTTAAATCCAAGTTTTATCAGGTACTGGAACATCTCTATCTTTTCGTCCACTACCATGGGATCAATTAACGCCTGGTTCCCGTCCCTTAAGTCCACGCTGCACCATACCGGCGCTTTTACGATTTCCCTGCCCGGCCATTCTCTCTCCGGGTAATCCAATACCGGATTCTTCCGGTACCTGCCATAATTTAACATGTCTTTTCCTCCACTTCTGTCTTTACAATCGGACGGGGAAATATTCCCCTGCTCCGCGCGCCGGGCGCCCGTCAGCGCTGCCGGCATCCTTCCTTCGGGTGTCCGTGTGCATACAAAAGCCGGCTCACGAGAGCCGGCGCATTGTCTGAACCACATACCTGCAAAGTATCATATTGTAAAGCTGCCGTTTACCGTCATTCCCCAAGTCCGCTTTCAATCGCCTGAACCAAGGCTTTCAACGCTTCTTCTTCGTCTTCGCCTTCACATACGAATTCCACTTCGTCACCGCACTTTACACATGCACCCAGCACGCTGAGCACGCTTTTTGCATTTGCCGTATTCTCCCTGAATGTAAATGTTATCAATGATTTAAATTGCATGGCCTCTTTACATAGGATGCCTGCCGGCCTTAGATGTAACCCCGTGGGATTCTTAATAACTACCTTTTGGCTTACCATACCCTTTTTTCCTCCAACTCAATATGCCCGTTATCTTACGCATATGTTTCCTAATATTTACTATACCACCTTTTACATGGCTTGTGAAGCCTAAAGCATAATATTCTGGATCAGCTCCGCCAATTTTCCGGCTTCTTCATCAATCTGCTTTTTGTCCTTCCCCTCAATCATGACACGCACCAACGGTTCCGTCCCGGAAGGACGGATTAACACCCTTCCCTCCCCGGCAAACTTCCGGTTCAGCTCCCCAATTGCATCGGCAATTTCCGGATAATCCATATACTTTTCCTTCTTATGGCTGGGTACCTTGGCATTCACCAGCGCCTGCGGCAGCACTTCCATCACCTTGGAAAGTTCGGACAACGGCTGCCCGGTCTCCACGATAACCTGTAACAGATGCAGGGCGCTCAGCAACCCGTCGCCCGTGGTGTTTTCATCCAAAAAGATGATATGACCGGACTGTTCCCCGCCAAGGCTGGCGCCGATTTCCTTCATCCTTTCCAAAACATAGCGGTCTCCCACTTTTGTCTGTTCGATTTTTATCCCGTTCTTTTCCCCCATCAGGAAAAACCCAAGATTACTCATCACCGTTGCCACAATAATATTCTTCTTCAGTTTCCCCTGGTTCTTCATATGGTTTCCGACAATCGCCATAATTTGGTCGCCGTCCACAATATTGCCTAATTCGTCCACGGCAAGCAGCCTGTCGGCATCACCGTCAAAAGCAAGCCCAATCTGCGCTTTTTCGTACACTACCCGTGCCTGGAGTTCCTGCATATGGGTGGAGCCGCAGTTGGCATTGATGTTCGTCCCGTCCGGGCTGTTATGGATTGCCACGATTTCGCCGCCCAGCTCTTTCAGCGCTTCGATGGACGTATAATAGGATGCGCCCTCCGCACAGTCCACGACAATCTTTAATCCCCGCAGGTCCACATTGACCGCCTTCATGGAATGGTTGATATATTCCTCCCTGGCATCGGTGCGGTATTTTACTTTTCCGACGCTCGCCCCCACCGGGAACTTCACGTCCTTCATGCCGCTCTTAATCAATGCCTCAATTTCGTCTTCCAGCGAATCGGGAAGTTTGTATCCGTCCCCGTCGAAAAATTTAATACCGTTAAATTCCACCGGGTTGTGGGATGCCGATATCACAACCCCCGCATCCACTTTGTACTTTCTGGTCAGATACGCAATTGCCGGTGTGGGAAGCACACCCACATATACACAGTTCGCACCCACGGAACAGGCTCCCGCCATCAATGCGTTTGCCAGCATATCCCCCGAAATACGTGTATCACACCCCACCATAATGGTGGGCTTATGCTCCTTTTCCTTTGTAAGCACATATGCGCCCGCCTGACCGAGCTGCATTGCCAAAAGCGGTGTCAGTTCTTCATTTGCCACTCCCCTTACACCATCCGTACCAAACAGTCTGCCCATAATAATTTTTATACTCCTTTCCGGTTTTCCTTTATCTGCTTTCTGCCATATCCTATTCCGTTTCCGGCTCCGTTTTTTCGATATTCAGCCGCACCGTAACACTGTCGCGCATCTCCACGCCTTCCGGCAGCTCAAGGGACAGCTTCACGTCATAATATCCTTCTTCCACTTCCTCCAATGCACCGGATTCTATCAGCTTTCCGATATCAACCACCGGCCGTATCTGGTTTGCCTCAACGGCATTGACATCCGCCGCCAAACCGCGTATCTGCACGGAGAATTCCTCCTCATAAGTCGTTACCTCCGCACGGTATCCTTCCGGCAGATTCTCCACTGCAATATCCTGTTCGGAGATCCTGACCGTCCTTACGGTTTCCTGCTCAACGGCAACCGTTACCGTTACGTTACCGTCAAATTCCCCGTCCGCCGGATTCACGCTTGCGGGTATATATTTATCCACGTCAACGACGGTAACCACATTTTCCCTCGCCCCGGTAATATCGATTTCCGTGTCCGGAATGTCTATCACGGACAGATTATTCAGGATATTAGCCTTTCCTGCCAGAAGAACGGAATCAGGGGAAGCGGTAACCATCCCGGTCGCACGGTATCCCGCCGCCGGCACCCCGGATGCCGTAAAGCGGAACGGTACGGACTTCGTGGCGAGGATTTCCACCTTAACACCCACATTGTTGATATTCAGCGTCAGTTTTTCTTTGGAAACTTCCTGCCCTTTGGCATCGTACAGTTTAATTTCCGCATTGGTACCGATATCGCTGGTAAATCCGGTTACGCTTACGTTTACTTCCGCCGTCTTAATCCTCGATACCACCGACTCCGGTCCCGATACACGCACCAGGTTCTGGTCTGTCGTCACATTTCCGACAATATAGCCATCCTGCAATGAGCCTGAAGTATTCGGTATTAACGGAAGGGAAATATTCTTCTTATCCTCAATGTTCAGCTTTAACGTATCGTTGCTGACTTCAAAACTGTCCACTTTATCGTTATTGCGGACCGCCCTCACCTCGATATGGATGGTATTGAGGTTCGTCAGGTTGTTCATGTCCGCAATGGCTTCAATATTGTCCTTTCCCTGCATACTGCTCATCAGGGAACGGGGTACCATAATGGTAACGGAATCGATGACATCCGATCCTTCCAGTACCTCATACATTTTCCCCTGACTGGTAATCAGCTCGGCATTCTTAATCTTCACCGGTACATCCGTAAAATCAATGGGCGTAAACGGATCATTGATGTTTGTCACAAGAACCCAAAGAATGGCGGCAAAAAGAACAGAGCCTATTTTCAGTCCTAAATTATTGGTCAGTTTTTTTCCCATTCTTTTTCCTTCCCTTCCACCGCTTACTCTTTTTCTCCTCCGAAGGCTGCTTATCCTGTATCATATGCAATTTTTCCTTTAACGCTTCCCCATCCAGGTTACGGTACAGTTTTCCTTCCAGCGCCACGCTGATCCTGCCCGTCTCCTCCGAAACGATTACGGTCAGGGAATCCGTTGCCTCCGAAATTCCGACGCCCGCACGGTGTCGCGTGCCGAGTTCCTTACTCAGCTCCATATTATCGGACAGGGGGAGGTAACAGGTCGCGGATGTCACACGGTTTGCACGGACAATCACGGCGCCGTCATGCAGCGGCGTGTTATGCTCAAAGATATTAATCAGTAGCTGGCTGGTGACAATACCGTCAATGTCGATACCGGTCCGCTCATATTCCGCCAAAGACTGGGAACGCTCAATGACAATCAGGGCGCCCGTCTTTACTTTTCCCATTTCCACACACGCCTTGGCAATTTCGTTGATGGTCCGGTCGGAAAAAATCCCCGTTTCCGTCTTTCCGGCATCCAACGGAATCAGGGTGGAAATGATATTCTTCCGCCCCAGTTCTTCCAAAGCCTTCCTCAGTTCCGGCTGTAAAATCACGATAATCGCCGTGGCGATAATGCTTACCGCATTTTCCGCAATCCAAAGAATCGTGTTCATCTTAAAAATTGCCGCTACCACCAGGAATACCCCTATGACCACAACGCCTTTTAATAATGACCACGCTTTCGTGTTCTTAATCCACACCAGAATATTATACACCAAGAAGGAGATAATCGCTATCTCCACAATATCCGTCCATATGATATTCGGCATACGCCAAATATATGTGTTTACAAATTCCCGAATCTGCTGCATCTCAACCCATTCCAGTCTTCAATTTGATCGTTCCATTCTTCCGCTCTTACTTTCCCGTTTTTCTTTCCTCGCCGCTTTTCTGCGAAGGGCGGGTACGCTTCTGCTGGTTGATTTTCTTTACTTTCCGTTCCGGCGCCGCCACCGTTACCTTCGGCACCGCTTTTACATAATAATAGTATTCGTCGTCTTCAAACTGTACCTTTTCCGTCCTGCTGTAATCCACATGGAAGGCAAAAAACTGGATGACCAGCGCTACCAATGCCGATACAATCGTTCCGCCAATGACACCGCCGATGGCGACATTTGTGTCAAACATCAGGTCCCCTACGAGAAGCACCATCACGTTTACCAATGCCCCTGCCACGATGGCAATGGTCCATGAATAATCCATGGACAGCCTGCGGATTAAATACACGAGGGTAATCGTAACCGCAAACGCCGCCACCGTCACCACCATTCCACGGTTATTCAGCATACCGTCAATAATAAACCGGAACTTTGCCGTCATTTCCTCCCCTTCCATGGAAACCAGCGTTGCCGCGCTTCCGCTTACATAAGAAAGCAGATAGTACGCTACCGTCCCACATGCCGCGGATACTGCCGATACCGGCGTACCGAGCAGTCCAAGCGCAATCGGCATCACATACGGAATGCGCAGGATAAAGCAAATCGGGGTCAGCAGCACTACCGCCGTATCCCTCGGTGAAAACCTGAAATAAAGCAGAAACATCAGCAGGAATGCCGCCAGCACCACAACGGTACACTCTAACGACAATACATACACATGCAGCAGCACAAATGCCGCCGCCGCAATCACGATAAAATTCATCGGCATAAAGGAACACATCAGCGCCACAACCAGTACAACCGTGGCACTGTTAATCCTTTCCATAAATCCCAGACTTCCGTTAATCAGCTTAAGGCTGGTCAGGGCGAGCAGGAATTTTATCAGCGGTATCAGGTACACCTCGAATTTCCCATAAAATTTTTTTAAATACTGCTTTGCTACAAGTAATGATGTCATAGTAAATTCCTTTCAGAACCAAAACGGCTCTGGCTTATGTTTTTTCGTACATACTGCTCAGCTTGCGCAGGTTGCTCTGGTAAAGCCTTACGCTGCTTTTCACCTTTGCATAGCGGTAACTGTACACGGCATATGAGATTATGCAGTAAATCCCAATCGAGAATAAATATTTTTCCAAAACGGATTTGCCGAATTCCAACAGGTCCATCTTGTAAATATCCATCATGAAGATTTCAAAATCATAAAAAATATACATAGCAAATATGATTCCAAAAGCCACCGTCCCGTAAATCACGGACTTCAACAACTGAAACCATACATAATCCCCCCGGAAGTACCCCAACACCAAATGGTTCTTCCTGCCTTCCTTTTCCTCATAAGACGCCATCTTGGACATCAAAATGACTCTTTCCTTGTTTAACATACCCTTCTCCTAACGGTCCAAATAATGCATCTTGGGCTTTTCGTTGGTGTCCTTCTTTTTCGGCTCCAACTTCGGCTTATCCTTTTTATAGGTACTGCCCAAAGTCTGCGCCATGCTCGCTTTGCATTTGTCACAGAACCGCCCGGAACGGATAGGCGCCCCGCAGGACTCACAGTTTAACAGCACCGCAGAATCCTCCGAAAACTGCAGGCGTTCCTCACGCAGCCACTGTTTAATCTGTTTTGTTTCCACATCGCACTCATCGGATACTTCCGTAATCCCGCAGCCGGGATGCTCATACACATATTTTTTTACTTCCTGAAACTTTTCCTCCATGGATTCCCTGCAGTTCTGACAAACAATCGGACCCATCGCATAATTAAAAAGTCTCCCGCATTTTCTGCAATTCCTTACGTCCATATACAATCCCTCCCGTTATAACCCATTGCCTATCGCCAGCGCCGCGTAATACACTCTGCTTACGCCGGCGCCGTGCAGCACGGCTGTCATGGCATCAATTGTACTTCCTGTTGTATAAATATCGTCAATAATTACAATCGTATCTAATTTTACATCATTTTCAAGAATTTTAAAAGCCTTTTTCAAATTATTTTGCCTTTGTTTCACATTTAAGTCTTTTTGTGGGACAGTTTTCTTCCGTCTGGCAATGATATCCTTCCTCACCGGTATTCCCGTCAGGCCGCCGATTGCATCCGCCAAAAGCTCCGCCTGGTTGTACCCGCGCCTCCTTTTCCTGGACGGATGGACCGGTACCGGGACAAGCGCCTGCACACCCCAGCGCCTCATCCGCTCCCCCAGGACCGCCGCCATGCATCTTCCGTAAAATACCGCATATTCCTGTCTTCCCCCGTATTTAAACCGGTAAATGGAAGACGCCATGCCGGCATATTCAAACACTGCCGCACCCTGCACGTACAAGTGGGTTTTCTCCCTGCAGTCATGACAGTATTCCCCTTCTTCCGGCAGGCTTTTCCCGCACTTCATACAGAAAGGTTCCCGCACAAACCGGACGGTTTGAAAACAGGAAGGACAGACCAATTCTTTACGGAATCTTAACACCCCGTCACAGACCGGACACCTTCTTGGAAATAATAAATCCAGCAGAAGTTCCCCGCATTTTCTTTTGTTTCCGGCACATTGTTTATATCCCGAAATCGTTTTCCTTTGTTCCAGTTTCTTATCTTCCATTTTTCTCCATGATGTTTCTCCGGGCAAGGTTCCGCACCATAGCCGTACCGTTCAATGATTATATCTTTCCACCGCTGCACCGTACATCAATCATTCTATCGCCATTTCCCTGATCCGTTGGCAAAGGCTGGTGTAACGTTGATTCTGTTGCTCGTTGGCAATCATTCCGTTTACCGCCTGCCTGCTTCCCAAAATCGTCACGCAGGATTTTGCCCGTGTCACGCCCGTATACAGAAGATTCCGGTTAAACAGCATCCGCGGACCGGACAGTAACGGCATAATGACCGCCGGATATTCGCTTCCCTGGGATTTGTGAATCGTCACGGCATAGGCAAGTTCTATTTCATCCAACTGGTGGAACGGGTAGGACACACGGCGGTGCTCGTCAAATTCCACCACCATTTCCTGTGAAACATCGTTGATTTCCTTCACGACGCCCATATCCCCGTTAAACACCCCCATTCCCTTATCGACCGGTATTCCGTACCGGCTGACTACCTCCCATTCCGTCTGGTAATTGTTCTTCACCTGCATTACTTTATCCCCCTCACGGAACATTCCGTCCCCGTAAGCATGTTCCTTTTTCGACGCGTCCGGTGGGTTTAAATATTCCTGCAGGATACCGTTTAACGTCTCCACTCCGAGGTTCCCTTTCCGCATCGGCGTCAGTACCTGTATATCATAACTGGATGCCTGCACGTAGGGCGGCAGTTTTTCCCTGATTAATTGTATCATATGCTTGTAAATGACATTGACATCCTTTCTTTCCAGAAAAAAGAAATCCATGCTCTTATTATCCAGGGCAACCGGCTCCCCGGCATTAATCCGGTGGGCATTCATCACGATGTCGCTTTCCTCCGCCTGCCGGAAAACCTTTTGCAGCATCACCACGGGAATGCATCCGCTGTCAATCATATCCTTTAAAATCTGCCCCGGTCCCACGGAAGGAAGCTGGTTGATGTCTCCTGCCATAACCAGACGGGTTCCCGGCACCACCGCCTTAAGCAGCGACTGGAACAGATGGATGTCCACCATGGACATCTCGTCAATAATGATAACGTCCGCTTCCAATGGATTTTCTTCATTTTTCTCAAACCGGGCGGCGCGGTTTTCCTCCGTCAATGCCCCGTTCAATTCCAACAGACGGTGGATGGTCCGCGCTTCATAACCGGTAGCTTCCGTCATACGCTTCGCCGCCCTGCCCGTAGGCGCTGCCAGGAATATATCCATGCCTTCTTCCGAAAAATAGCGGATAATGGTATTAATGGTAGTCGTTTTCCCCGTCCCCGGTCCTCCGGTCAGGATGAGCAGTCCGTTCCGTATACTTTCCAAAACCGCCTTTTTCTGCAGTCCGTCCAGCTCGATTCCCTGTGCCAGTTCCAGCTTCCCGATTTTCCCCACCGTCAGCGCATCCTCCGACGCAGGCAGTCCGCCGTCCCCGTCTTCCCCCTGAAGGGTAAGGTTTAAGTCATGCAGCATTTTGGCACAGTTCAGTTCTTCATAATAGTAGGAGACCGCATATACCTTTTTTGTCCCTTCCGGTTCTTCCGGCGAACGTTTCACAACCACTTTCCGCTCCATGGCGAGATTGGAAACCTGCGGTTCCACCGCAGCTTCCTCCAAATCCAGCAGCTTTGCGCACCGCTCCAATAACAGACTTTCCGGCAGGTATACATGTCCCTCCGCCGAAGCCTGCAGCAGTACGTAAAGAATACCGCTTCGGATACGGTAATCCGAATCCGCATGGATTCCCGCCCTGCGCGCAATCTCATCGGCAGTACGGAACCCTATGCCGCCCACTTCCTCCGCCAGCCGGTAAGGATTCTCCTTCATTACCCCGTATATCCCGTTTCCGTACCTATTATAAATTTTAACCGCTAAAGTCCCGGTAATGCCGTATTTCTGCAGGAACACCATGACGGCACGGGCATCCTTCTTTTCTTCCATCTGGACGGCGATTTCCCTCGCCTTCCGCTCGCTGATACCCTTAATTTCGGAAAGACGCTCCGGTTCTTCCTCCATGATGCGGAAGGTGTCTTCCCCGAATTTTTTGACAATCCGTGCCGCCAATGCTTCCCCGACGCCCTTAATCGCCCCGGATCCCAAATAGCGCTGCATCCCCTCCACATCGTCCGGTTCCGCGATTTCATAACTATCCACCTTAAGCTGGGAACCGTATACGGGATGTTCCACGTAATTTCCCTTGATTTCCAGCGTTTCCCCCTGGTCCAGCGTGCGGAAACTGCCCACGCATATGATTTCCTCTCCGCCGCTCACCAAGTTCATAACCGTATATCCGTTTTCTGCATTACGGTATATGATATGTTCCACATAGCCTTTTATCTGCTCCATTTCCGATTCCAGCTCCAGATTCCAATAAGGTAAAAACAGGCCGCCTAAGCAAGCAGCCTGTCATATGTCCGTGTATTACATATTATAATTGCGTTTCATCTGTTCAAAAAGCATCTGCGCCAAACCCAAACCCTGTGTTTCCGTCATGGTACCTGCCAGTTCCTGTATGGTACTGTCCTTAAAATAATCCACAAGGGAATCATTGGGATTCGTCCCGCCATCCTTGAAAACATCCACCGTTTTCTGCATTTCCTTGAAAATCTGCTCCACAAAATATGCCTCAAATTCCTTGCACGCATCCAGGAGCTGCTCATCCGAAGATTTGCTGTAATCCTTCGTCTTAATCCGGCTGTCCAGCTTGGAAGCCGCCTGCGATGCAATAAAACTCGAATATGCTGATGAAACTCCGCCGCCTGTATTCATATATGTACTCCTATCCGGCTATAAGCCTTTTGATTAACGTTTCAGGTTATTTGCCTGCTGTAACATTTCATCCGAAGTGGTAATCGCCTTGGAGTTCATCTCGTAAGCGCGCTGTGCCACAATCAGGTTGACCATTTCATCCGCCACCTGCACGTTGGAGCCTTCCAAATATCCCTGAACCACCTTACTGCGTACCACATTCGCATTTGTTGCCTCGTTGATGGCAATTCCGCTGGCTCCCGTTACGCCAAACAGGGTATCCCCCTGTCGCTCCAACCCGTTGGGGTTACGGAACTGGAACGTACCAATTGCAATCCCCAAAGATATCGGGTTATTGTTCTCGTCCGGATACATTAACGTACCGTCAGAGCTTATGGTAATCCGGTTTGCCATAAAAGTACCTGCAAGATTAATCGGGCGGTTGTTGGTATCCAGCACCGGAAGTCCGTCCGTGGTAGTCAGCATGATACCGCCGGTTTCCGACATTGCCCATGTAAAATCACCGTTTCTCGTATAGTTCGTCTCACCGTTGGCATTACGGACCGCAAAGAATCCGTCCCCTTCAATGGCAAATGCCGTATCGCTTTCAGAGGCAAGAAGGCTTCCCTGTCTGAAAATCTGGTTTAACGCCGCTGTCCTCACGCCCAAGCCGACCTGGGAAGTTACCGGCTTCGGATCACCGTTCGCCGTAGTCGTGGCAGTCTGAAGGGTTTGGTATAACAGGCTCTTGAATTCTGCAACCTGTGCCTTATATCCCACGGAATTTACGTTTGCCAAATTGTTTGCAATCGTATCTACATTTACCTGCTGTGCATTCATGCCCGTTGCTGCGGACCATAAACTCCTAACCATCTCTTATCCTCCTATAATTTGCCTAACTGGTTAACCGCAATCTCCAAACTGCCGTCCATTGTCTGAATGACTTTCTGGTTCGTTTCGTACGCCCTGGAAATGTTAATCATATTGACCATTTCCGTTACTACCGATATATTGGAACCTTCCAGATAGTTTTGGTACACGCGGGCTTCCTCTGCATCAATCGGCCTCGCCCCGTCCACTGTCTGGTACATGTTTTCACCGAATTTCTCCAAATAATTATAGTCTTCAAAATCCCGGATGCGGATTTGGGCGACCGGCGTATTTTCCTCGCCCTGCATAATATTGCCGCTGGTATCCACACGGAAATCCAACAGGGGATCCAGCCGTATCCTGTTGTTATTGGTTCCCATCACGTAATCTCCGTCATGTGTCACCAAATATCCGTTAAAGTCTATGGCAAAATTACCGTTACGGGTATACTTCGTGGAAGTCTCCCCGGCTTTATTCGTATAGGAAATTTCAAAAAATCCCGGACCGGATATCGCCAAATCAAATACACTGTCGGATTCCCGGATCGGTCCCTCGGAATAATCGGTGTAACCCTCCCCGATTTTAACCCCGAAGTTATTTTTGCCAAGCTGTTTCGCAATGCCGCGCCCTTCGGACAAATCCTTGATTTTGTATGTGAGCACGTCGTTAAAAGCCTGGCTGGTCGCCCCTTCCTTCTTATAGCCGTTGGTTGTGGCATTCGCAAGATTGTGCGTCATGACATCCATCCGGTGCTGCTCGTTCACCATGCCGGTATAAGCAGTGTATAACCCTTTTAACATGATTCTCCTCCTTCTCTGCGGTCCTTTTCCCCGAATAGCGGTTCCATGCTTCCATCATTTCTTTATCTTAATATATCTTAATATTTTATTCCACATTCCGCTGTTCCGTTATTCCTCTTTATATCCTCCGAGGAATTCCACGTATTTTCCGGTGCCGATTGCCACCGCCGTCATGGGGTCCTCGGCAGTCATCGTATTGATACCTGTTTTCGACTCAATCAAATCTTCCAAACCGCGCAGCAGACTGCCGCCGCCCGTAAGCACGATTCCCCTGTCCGCAATGTCCGCAGCCAGTTCCGGCGGTGTCTTTTCCAGCACGCCGTGAATCGTTTCCACAATCTGCGCCGTGGTTTCACGCAGCGCTTCCTCCATTTCCTCCGAAGAAACCTTTACGGTCCTGGGAAGCCCCGTCACAAGGTTACGTCCGCGGACATCCATGTAATCCACTTCGGTACGCTTATAAGCGGAACCGATTTTTATCTTCAAATCCTCTGCCGTCCTTTCACCGATCAGCAGATTATGTTTCTTTCTCATATAACGCACAATGGCTTCGTCAAAATCATCTCCTGCCGTTTTCACGGATGCGCTGACTACCCTTCCGCCTAAAGAAATCACAGCTATGTCGGAAGTACCGCCCCCGATATCCACAATCATGTTGCCGCAGGGCTTCCATATATCAATTCCTGCCCCAATGGCTGCCGCAATGGGTTCTTCTATAATAAATACATCCCTTGCCCCTGCCATCATGGTGGCGTCTTCCACTGCCTTTCTTTCCACTTCCGTAACACCGCTCGGTACACAAACCGCAATCCTCGGCTTCCGGAACGTTTTCTTCCCCATCGCTTTTTGGATAAAGTGCTTCATCATCTTTTCCGTCACGCGGTAGTCGGAAATAACCCCCTGCCGTAACGGCCGGACTGCCACGATGTTTCCCGGCGTCCGTCCCAACATCAGCCTGGCTTCCTCGCCAATCGCCTTGATTTTATCCGTATCCCTGTCAAAAGCCACAACGGAAGGTTCTTTTAAAACAACGCCCTTCCCCCTGATATATACTAAAATACTTGCCGTCCCTAAGTCAATCCCTATATCCGTATATTGCATCATGAACCCCTTTCTATGGTAAACGCCCGTCAGCTATCTATTATAATATAAATGTTTTCCAATTGGTCGGTAAACTAAACATACAAGGTCATTATAACCTAAAGTATGTTATTTTCAAAGGGGTTTTCATAAATTTTTTAAATCTTAATTTTTTTCGGGTGTTATTTATATAGTATCGGCAGGTTTGGGAAATAACTTTAGGTTTTCTTTTATTCCCCGGAACCGTTATGGCAACATTTGTTTTTTTGCCGTATGGTATTTTTCCAGCATTTTCTTTACATAGATTCCCGTGTAGGACCCTTCGGTCTGCGCCACTTCCTCCGGCGTTCCCTTGGCAATTACCGTTCCGCCGTTGTCGCCGCCTTCCGGCCCGATGTCTATGATATAGTCGGCCGTTTTGATGACGTCCAGATTGTGTTCGATAACCACCACGGTATTGCCGCCGTCTGCCAGTTTATGCAGGATTTCCGTCAGTTTATGCACGTCGGCAAAATGTAATCCCGTGGTGGGCTCGTCCAAAATATAAATGGTTTTTCCGGTACTGCGTTTGCTCAGTTCCGTTGCCAGTTTGATTCGCTGCGCCTCACCGCCGGACAGGGTGGTGGACGGCTGCCCCAGTTTGATGTAAGACAGTCCCACGTCATTTAACGTTTCTATTTTACGGCGGATGGAAGGGACGTTTTCAAAAAAGTCCACGGCTTCCTCCACCGTCATATCCAATACGTCAAAAATGTTCTTGCCTTTATATTTCACATCCAGCGTTTCCCTGTTATAGCGTTTGCCGCCGCAGACCTCGCAGGGAACGTATACGTCCGGCAGGAAATGCATCTCGATTTTGATGATGCCGTCGCCGCAGCAGGCTTCGCACCGCCCGCCTTTTACATTAAAGCTGAAGCGTCCCTTTTTGTAGCCTTTCGCTTTTGCATCCGCCGTGGAAGCGAACAAATCCCTGATTTGGTCAAAAACCCCCGTATAGGTGGCCGGATTGGAACGGGGCGTTCTGCCGATTGGGGACTGGTCGATGTCAATGACTTTATCCAACTGTTCGATGCCCTTAATTCCCGCATGTTTTCCCGGGATGGTCCTTGCCCGGTTCAGGTCCCTTGCCAGGCGTTTATACAGGATTTCGTTTACAAGGGAACTTTTGCCGGAACCGGATACGCCGGTAACACAGGTCAGCACTCCCAAAGGAAATTCCACATGGATGCCTTTTAAGTTATTTTCCGATGCTTTCTGTACCACCAGCTTCCCGGTGGGCTTGCGGCGCTTCTCCGGTACCGGAATCTGCTTTCTGCCGCTTAAATACTGCCCCGTAATGGATTCTTCCACCTGCATGATTTCTTCCGCCGTCCCCTGCGCCACCACCCGTCCGCCGTGGGAACCCGCTTCGGGTCCGATATCCACGATATGGTCTGCGGCAAGCATGGTATCCTCGTCATGCTCCACCACCAAAAGGGTATTGCCCATGTCCTTCAGGTTCCTTAACGTGTTAAGCAGCTTATCGTTGTCCCTTTGGTGCAGTCCGATGCTCGGTTCGTCCAAAATATAGCATACGCCTACCAAACCGGAACCAATCTGGGTGGCGAGGCGGATTCTCTGTGCCTCCCCTCCCGAAAGCGTTCCCGTCGCCCTTGACAGCGACAGGTAATCCAGGCCCACGTCAATCAGGAAACCGACCCGCGCCCTGATTTCCTTTAAAATCTGTTTTCCTATCACCTGCTGCTGTTTGGTCAGTTCCATTCCCTGCAAAAAAACATGCAGGTCACGGATGGACATGGAGGTGATTTCATATATATTTTTGCCGCATACGGTTACGGCAAGCGATTCCTTTTTCAGACGCATTCCGCCGCAGACTTTACAGGGGGTGATGCGCATAAAAGACTCGTATTCCTGTTTCATGATATCCGAACCGGTTTCCCGGTAACGCCGTTCCACATTCCGGATCAGACCTTCAAATGCCACGGGATACACGCCCTGTCCCCGCTGCCCGCTGTAATGGACCGGAACCTCTTTTCCCCCGGTTCCATGGAGCAGGACATTTTGGATTTCCTCCGGATATTCCCCAAACGGCGTATCCAAATCAAACCCGTATTCCTTGCACAGCGCCTGTAAAATGGCATTGGTGAAGCTGTTCTTGTCATTGCAGGACTGCCAGCCCGTTACGGCAATGGCGCCCTGGTTAATGCTCAGGCTCTTATCCGGCACCATCAGTTCCACGTCAAATTCCATCTTATAGCCCAGCCCGAAACATTCGGGACAGGCTCCAAACGGATTATTAAAGGAAAAGCTCCTGGGTTCAATTTCGCTGATGCTGATGCCGCAGTCAGGACAGGAAAAACTTTGGCTGAAATTCATCGGCTCTCCGCCCAGCACATCCACCACCAAAAGCCCTTCCGCCAATGCCAGCACGTTTTCAATGGAATCCGTCAGACGCCGTTCAATGCCTGCCTTCACCACCAGACGATCCACTACGACCTCGATGTTATGCTTTATGTTTTTATCCAGTTTGATTTCCTCGGACAGTTCATACAGATTGCCGTCTACCCGCACACGTACATAACCGCTGCGTTTCGCCCGGTCAAAAATTTTAGCGTGTTCGCCCTTCCTTCCGCGCACCACCGGAGCCAGAAGCTGAATCTTCGTCCCTTCCGGCATCGACATAATCTGGTCCGTCATCTGGTCTACCGTCTGCTTGCGTATCTCGCGCCCGCAGGACGGACAGTGCGGAATACCGATTCGCGCATACAGCAGGCGGAAATAATCGTAAATTTCAGTTACCGTCCCCACCGTGGAACGTGGATTGCGGTTGGTGGATTTCTGGTCGATGGATATCGCGGGCGACAGTCCTTCGATTTTCTCCACGTTTGGCTTTTCCATCTGACCCAAAAACTGCCTTGCATAAGAAGACAGGGATTCCATGTATCTCCTTTGCCCTTCCGCGTAAATCGTGTCAAATGCCAGTGAGGATTTACCGGAACCTGACAGTCCCGTCAGCACCACAAATTCGTTCCTCGGTATGTCCACGTCGATTCCCTGCAGATTATGCTCATTGGCGCCCCGTATCTTAATGTATTCCCTGCGGGGCAGCATCTTTTTGTTCCCGTTTTCCATTTCCGTCTTTGTCACTCCTTATCATCCATGTCCGCTAACTGCTTTTTCAGTTCCACCATCTTATCCCGCAGTTCCGCAGCCGCTTCAAAGTTCAAATCCGCAGCCGCCTGCTTCATATTCTTCTGCACCGTACCGATCAGTTTCTCCAGTTCCTCCCGCCCCATGGATTCGGGATCCTTTTCAAACTTGACTTCTTCCTTGGCGATAGCCTTGGATATGCTGATCAGGTCGCGCACTGCCTTCTTTATGGTCTGCGGCGTAATGCCGTGTTCTTCATTGTATTTGTTCTGTATCGTCCGGCGTCTCTCGGTCTCCGTAAGCGCCGCCTTCATGGAATCGGTCATGTTGTCCGCATACATAATCACATGCCCTTCCGCGTTCCTCGCCGCACGGCCGATGGTCTGGATCAGGGAAGTTTCCGACCGAAGAAATCCTTCCTTATCCGCATCCAGTATGGCAACCAAAGATATCTCCGGAATATCCAGCCCTTCCCGCAGCAGGTTAATACCCACCAGCACATCGAACACATCCAGCCGCATATCGCGGATAATTTCCGCCCGCTCCAGCGTGTCGATATCCGAATGGAGGTATTTCACCCGGATTCCCACATCTTTCATGTAATCGGTCAGGTCTTCCGCCATCTTCTTCGTCAACGTCGTCACCAGCACCTTATTATGCTTTTCCGTTTCCTTATTTACTTCGGCAATCAGATCATCAATCTGTCCTTCCACAGGACGCACATCCACTTCCGGGTCCAAAAGTCCCGTAGGCCGAATAATCTGCTCCGTGCGGAAAAGCTCATGGGCACTTTCATAATCGGAAGGGGTCGCCGACACAAACAGCATCTGGTCGATATGTTCCTCAAACTCCATGAAATTCATCGGACGGTTATCCAGCGCCGAAGGCAGCCGGAACCCGTAATCCACCAGTGTGGTTTTCCTGGAACGGTCCCCCGCATACATGCCCCGGATCTGCGGTATGGTCATATGGGATTCGTCAATGATAATCAGGTAATCGTCTTTAAAATAATCCATCAGCGTCAGCGGGGTAGCCCCTTCCGGCAGTCCGTTCAAATGCCTGGAATAGTTTTCAATACCGGAACAGAATCCCGTTTCCCTGAGCATCTCGATGTCAAAGTTGGTCCGTTCCGCAATCCGCTGGGCTTCCAGCAGCTTGTCCTCTCCCTTAAAATATCGTACCCGTTCTTCCAGTTCTTCTTCTATTTTCTTACATGCCTCGCGTATCTTCTCCTGCGCAACCACATAATGGGAGGCAGGAAAAATGGAAACATGTTCCAGGGATGCGTGTACCTGTCCCGTCAGCGGTTCCGTCTCCACAATCCGGTCGATTTCATCCCCGAAAAATTCCACGCGGATCAGGTAATCCCCTCCCTGCGCGGGATAAATCTCCAATACGTCCCCGCGCACGCGGAAACAGCCCCTGCCCAGTTCGATATCATTCCTGTCATACTGGATATCGATGAGTCCGCGTATGACCTCATCCCGGTCCTTCACCATACCGGGACGCAGCGACACAATCATTTCCTTATATTCGTCAGGACTTCCCAAACCGTAGATACAGGACACACTCGCCACCACTACCACATCCCTGCGTTCTGTCAAAGACGCGGTGGCGGACAGGCGCAGTTTCTCGATTTCATCATTGATGGAAGAATCCTTGGCAATGTAAGTATCCGAAGACGGTACGTATGCTTCCGGCTGGTAATAATCGTAATAGGAGACAAAATACTCCACCGCATTCTCCGGGAAAAATTCCTTGAACTCTCCGTACAACTGGGCAGCAAGGGTTTTATTGTGCGCTATTACCAAAGTGGGCTTGTTCAGCTGCTGAATCACGTTTGCCATAGTAAATGTCTTTCCCGAGCCAGTTACCCCCAGTAAAGTCTGGAATTGATTGCCTTCCCGGAACCCCCTGACCAAGGCTTCTATTGCCTGCGGCTGGTCGCCAGTGGGCTGGTATTCGCTATGAAGTTTAAATATATTTTGTGCAGTTTGCACAAATTCCACCTCCAAAATCTATAGTAAAAAGTTCGACATTTCGCCAGAAATTCGTCGAGGTGCATATTCCGTTTTCTAAAAAATGTCCCTTCGACGAATTTTGGTTACTAAACTCAA
>CAJUMD010000050.1 GCA_910587275.1 uncultured Kineothrix sp. | reverse complement strand
ATCAACCACCCTTCTTGGAATTCCTTATATTTGAATTATACAGGAAGCTCCTTTTCCTGTTTTTTCATTTTCCCTGCACGAATCTGTGCACAAAAAAAACGCCCCTGACAACAGTACATCTCTGTACTTTGTCAAGGACGGGTATTGCATGTTCTTTCCGAAATTAATTCCTTCCAAATTAATTTCTTCACATCATACTCCGCGGTGCCACCTTGCTTCAGGAAACTTTCCGAAACAACCGTTTCCAAACGGAAACCGGTTACGGTATTTCAAAAATATTCTTCCTGCCCTCTTAGGAATACCATCATATTCCCGGCAACTGACGTGTGCCTTACGTCGCAGAATACTCGGCATTCCTGCCTTTGACTGCGCCCTCCGTGGTCCATTTGACAAACTGCGTCCTACCGGTTCCCAGCATTCCCGGCTCTCTGTGAGTGCAACATCTGCCGTTATCTCCACTTCAACGGTTTTTACTTTATGCGGTTTGGTTTTCTTTTTATTGGTTATTATATTAGCACCGGATTGGGTTGGTGTCAACATTTTTTTATCCGGAAATGGAACCGAACGCAAAAGCCAGGAATGGAGCGGCGTACTATATCATTCTTTTTTACCCTGCACGGACGGGAGTTTTTTTGCAGAAATGCCAAATCCATGATATAATATTTTACATAATAATATTTTTACTTTATCGTATAAGCTCCCCGTTTTTTGCAGCAAACATTCACATGGAGGATGCAGCCGTATGGGATTATTGCAGGAATGGTATGTACAGGAAACCAAAGACAGTGAAGAAGAAAAAACACACCGCCCGCTGAACGACGAACAGCTTTTTTTCCATGCCGTCAGCTCCGGCGACATCGATTTTGTACGCCAAAACTGCAGACAGCAGAAATTTGCCGAAACGGAAGGGGTTGGTATCCTTTCCCGTGACTCTGTCATGAACCTGAAATACCATTTCGTGATTACGACTGCGTTTGTCACAAGGCTCTGCGTGGAATCCGGCATGGAATTGGAACAGGCATTCCGGCTGAGCGATTTCTACATCCTGAAGCTGGACCATCTCCATACCCTTCAGTCCGTCATCGACCTTCATGACCGCATGGTGTTGGACTTCACCGGAAAAATGCGGCTTTTAGTAAAAAATCCCGGTACGTCCAAGCCGGTGACACTTTGCATTGACTATATTTACGTCCATATTCGGGAACGGATTACCATTGAAATGCTGGCGGAGCATACCGGCCTGTCCTCCAGTTATCTGTCCCGTCTGTTCAAACAAGAAACCGGTATTTCCGTCAGCGACTACATCCGTGAGAAAAAAATCGAAAAAGCCCAAAACCTTTTAAAATTCTGCAATTACAGCCTTGTGGAGATTACAAACTATTTGTCTTTTTCCTCGCAGAGCCATTTTATCCAGTTATTCAAGGATTATACCGGAATGACGCCGAAAAAGTACCGGGACATCCATTCCGCCTCCAGTTGGAACGTAGCGTCTGCAGGCAAGCGGAATACATAATCGCCAAAATCATCATGTATATCTTACCCATGTCAAAATTCATATAATCCGCCCCACGCAGCGTAGCGATTAGGATCGGAACCGTCATTCTATTCTTTGACTGCATTACTAACGTCGGAACGAAATAATTATTCCCGGAACCGACAAACGTGAAGTTTTGATTATTTACTATGTATCATGCTGCTTTACAAAACGTATTATATCTTTTCCTCACGGCATGTCAAGGATAATCTCCGTCCGTTCCCGGAGCAGTTCGGCAGGAATATAATTCCCTTCCATTTTCTTTCCGTCTACCGTCAGCGTTTTGCATCCTGACTCCGCATGGCTGCCGTTGCGGATTATAATATGCAGGTGACAGCCCCTGAATTCCTTATCAATCTCAAGAATCTCCCAATCCTTCGGAATGGAGGGGGCTATGGTAAGTCCGTAAAAATCCGGGCGTATCCCTAAGATTCCTTCCACGCAGCCCACCATAACGGTGGATGCCGTGCCCGTCAGCCAGTGCACATGGGAACGCCCAAAATGCGGGCTGTCCTTCCCTTCCGTAAACTGCCCGTAACAATACGGTTCCAGTTTACGGATTTCCGCCCTGTCATTTTGCGCGGCAGGCGCATTTTCCATAAAGTAACCAAAGGCACGTTCCCCGTGTCCGCAC
Organism: uncultured Kineothrix sp.; assembly: GCA_910587275.1. Classification (GTDB taxonomy): domain Bacteria; phylum Bacillota; class Clostridia; order Lachnospirales; family Lachnospiraceae; genus Kineothrix. The sequence goes on along the minus strand of CAJUMD010000050.1, from coordinate 20,803 downwards.
AATGCCTCGGCAAGAATAATCCAGCCCTGCGATTGGGAGAAGATACCTGCATTCTCCTTTGTGCCGGCATTATAAATAACGGCAAGCGCCCCGTCAAAAGCATGATTGTGGTATGGCGGATCCATCAGGACGGCGCCGTACTGCGTATTTAACTTTTGGTATACCACATCCAATGCCGTATCCGCCTGTTCCCCCTGTGCCAGCCCGCTGATGACTGCCCAGCTCTGCGGATTCAGCCACAGATTTGCTTCCGGGTCCGTGCGTTTCCCGATAACTTCCCCTTCCTGTGTGAAGCCGCGGATAAAACGGTCTTCATCCCAGCACAGCTTTTGTACCGCTTTTCCGAGTTTTTCCTGCTCCCTGTCCAAATAGCCGATATATGCCCGGTCCTCCTTATGCTCCGCAAACTTTCTTAAAACGGACATGGCAAGGTAGAACTGGAATGCCACAAATGTGGATTCCCCTTCCTTTCCGAGCCTTAAACAGTCATTCCAGTCCGCATACAGTCCGGCAGGCATCCCGTGGCTCCCCAAGCGGTTCATGGAAAAATCTATGGCACGCTTCAAATGTTCGTATACCGTTCCTTCCCCTTGGTTCGCAAACGGAATCACTTCATCCATAAAAGCGAGATTCCCTGTTTCCGCCACATATTTATAAACGGTGGGGAACAGCCACAGGGCATCGTCCGCCCGGTATGCGGGATGTCCCGTTTCCTTCACGTAAGACGCGTCCTCCGGCGTATCCTCATGTCCGGCATTATGGGTAAATTTGACAAGCGGCAGCCCCCCGCCGTTGTCCACCTGCGCGGAAAGCATGAAACGGATTTTTTCCACCGCCATTTCCGGCGCTAAATGAATGATACCCTGAATGTCCTGCACCGTATCACGGTACCCGTATCCGTTGCGCAGTCCGCAGTAAATGAAAGAAGCTGCACGCGACCAGATAAAGGTCATAAAACAGTTATAGGCATTCCATGTATTCACCATGGTATTGAATTCCGCGCTCGGCGTTTTCACCTGAAAACGGGATAATTTCCCATGCCAGTGGGAAACCAGCTCCCCAAACTCTTTCCGGCAGGTTTCTTCCGGCTTTTTGTACCGTTCCAGTATCTGCCCTGCCTGCACGTCCCCTTTCATTCCAAGGATAAATGCCAATTGCTTTATTTCCCCAGGCTCCAAGCGGACTTTGGCGCAAAGTGCTCCGCAGCCGTTTTCGTTATAGTTTAATTCTCCCCCAAGATTCCCGCGGATAACGCCTTCCGGATTTCCGTATCCATGGTAACGTCCAAGAAATGCTTCCCGTTCCCCGCAGTAAGAAGAAACTTCCGTTCCCGCCAATCCGAAAAACCGCTCAATAACAATTTTATCGTCCACATCCTTTCCGTCTTCCAAACCGTCCAGATTCCCGTGGATTAACTGCACAATCCGGTCGCCGTTAAAGACGGTGCGGGTAATGAATTGGGAATACTGCAGGTTCACCTGATCCTGCTCATAATTATTGTTGTTGGTAAATTCCGCATATCCCGTAATGCTTAAGTCCCTTATTTCCCCGGAACGATTCTCAATCTTCACGTTCCACACCTCATATTCCGCATCCAGCGGAACATAATACAGGACTTCCGAATGGATGCCGGCATAATCGGCAAGCATCTTTGTGTATGCCGTCCCGTGTCGGCACTCACTTTTATAAACCGCAGGATCCTTTCCCACCGGCTGCCAGGAAGCGGACCAATAATCACCCGTTTCATTGTCACGCAGATATACATAACGTCCCGGCTGGTCAAAACCGTTAAAAATATACCGCAGAATCCTGCCGTTCGCCCCCGACTTTGCAAAACTGTACCCGCCTGCGTTGTTTGAGATTATTGCACCGTATTCGGGGGATCCCAAATAATTTGCCCATGGGGCGGGCGTATCGGGACGGTCTATTACATATTCCCTTTTTTTGTCATCAAAATAGCCATATTTCATAACAGATTCTCCTTCTTTTATTTTCGTTCCTATTTCCGTTCCAGTTCCACTTCAATTTCGTGCAGTTCATCCGTCAGTGACGCGATGGTTTCCCTGCCAAGTGATACGCAGTCCCCGTCCCCAAAAAACTCGGTATTACCGTCACAGACCGCGCTTTTTACAGCATATTCCCCATACGTTAAACGCAGAGGATTTTTAAACCGCACATGGAACTTTTTCTGCGCAAACCGCAGCCACAGCCCTGCGTTTCCTTCCGCGTCGAACTGTTCCCCCAGCAGTCTGGGACGGATCACCATGTCCCCGGTTTCTCCGTGTACCCCGAACACTTCCGTAACGACGGTCAGCATATACCAGCTTGCCGCTCCCGTCAGGTAATGGTACATTCCCCTTCCGCTCCCGTTAAAATATTCCGGTATCCCCGGGTAAATCTTACTTACCTCAAACCGCAGGGCAGCATCCGCCAGTGTCTGCAGAGCCTTATAACCTTCTTTCACAAATCCCCTTTGGTAGAGCGCATTGGCATACATAACCGTCATATGGGAAAATACCGCCCCGTTTTCCTTTTCCCCGTACGCAAAACCGAACATCCTCCCAAGGTTAAACTTTAACTCACGGAAATCCGTGTTCAGGCGGTAGCCCCCGGTTTCCTTTTGGTAAAGATAACGGTCCGCGCTTTCACAGATTTTCTTTATCTGACAGTCCGTGGCGGTTCCTCCCATGATAGCGAATACCTGTCCGGTAAGCATCATCCTGACACCCTGCGCAAAATATCCTTCCACCGGCTGTCCGTCATTGTCATAATAACCGTTAAACCACCCTTCTTCCTGCTCTTTTCCAATCCATTCCGTGCTGCGGATATGGTTTTGAATCCACTCTGCCTTATGCTTTAAGTTCTCCGCCAAATCCCGGACGGCAACCGTCATCTTTGTCCCGCTGATCTTATGCCTGCAAAGAAGCAGGTAATCTTTCAAAAGCTCCTGTTTTGCCTCCACACTGTCATAAAGCCGGATATCATCCCGTAAAAGCGTCTCCATTTCCTGCAGCAGTTCCACTTGTTTCCAGCCGAACCTTTCTTCCAAAACCACAAGCAGCTCCGACAGACGCATCATGTTTCCGGCATAAGCACAGGTAAATGCCACGCTTTCCCCATTTTCTGACGCCATATCCAACGCATCGTTCCAATCCGCGCCCCGAAGCCGGATATGGTTGTGCCCTCCCACTTCGTAAAAGGCGCATAAATGCTGCAACAGCAAATGCTCCAAAATACTTCCCTCATACACTTCCCCATTCACACACTTCTGCCGCAGTCCGTATGAAATATCCCATCCGGTATCCAGTCCGTTTCCCCGCTCCATCTGTTCATCCTTGAAATACGCGGTTTTCTCCTGTAATATGCCGACGTCCCCGGTTTGGTCGATATAGAGCTTCGTTGTCAGGAACGGCCAAACTCCGTGATCCATCCAAACCCTCGCAATGCCGTTCCTGTCCGCGATAAATTCCCCCTGTTTTTCACCGATAATGGTAGCGTTGGTTCCGTCAATCCTTACGCCGCCGTAATTATCCAAAATCATCCGCCGGACACCGTCCGGGTCCATAATCAAAAGGGACAGGCAGTCCTGCCATAAATCGCGCCATCCCCGTCCACCCCTTCCGTAATCATGGTGCGGCAGGAAGGAACAGCCGTAAATGCGCCTTAAAACCGGTTGGAAACTGATCCACCGCATCAGATTGTCATATCCGGCATCCCCCGTATCAAACCTGACGTTTATCTTCTCCTGCCAGTATGCGTCCGCCCGTTCTTTTGCTTCTTTCACTTTTTGGGCGGTTGCATAAGCCGACAAAATGGCTTCTACTTCCTCCTCATGCTCCGTCACGCCCATGACAATGGTATAGGACGCCTTTTCCCCCGCTTCCAAAACCGTTTGGGGGAAACGGATGCCGCCCATCGCTTCTTTTCCTTCCAAACGTCTTCCTCCAGGTATTCCTTCCCCGTTTTTAAGGATTTTCCATGGCTGGGTAAAACTTCCGCCCTCACCGATAAATTCTTCCGTAACCGGATAGAAATCCCTGGGTTTTTTCCCGTTTCCGGTCATTCCGCATACAAAATAGGTCAGGGTGTTTTTCCGGTGTCCCCGTTCGTCAAAAGACAGGGTAGGCTTCACGTATACGCCGTACTCCGTAGTTTTGATCCGGTGCAGCAGGGAAGTCACATGCCGGTGGTCCCTGATATTGTCCGCACTCCTCCCAAAGACGGGAATTGCCGCCGTAGGCGTAACGGTCTGCGCCTCTCCTGCCAAATTACGCAGTTCCACATGCATGATTTCCACATCGTGTTCCAAAGGCACAAAAGACGTTACTTCCGCTTCCAACCGATATTTTTCCGACTGCCTTTTCACCGTCTGCCACATAAACCCCGCCGTCAGTGTGCTCCAATCCTGGCATTTTGTGAATTTCACGCTTTCCGCCTCTGCGGATGCCCCTACTGCGGACCATGCGCCCACGCCTTCCACCAGGCACCAGAAATTCCTTCCGGAACGGTTGTTGTGGAGATTCTCCGCACTGACCGGCTCCATCAGGAACGCATTCTGGTTTGTCTTAATGTCACCCCCAAAATTCGGTGTCACGGAACTTTTGATTCCCTTCTCACCCGCGACCGGAAAATAAAGGTAACTGTAATTCTCCGGCTGTTCCATAGAAAATGTCCCGTCCCTACCTAAAAACCTGATTGCCATAACATAAAATCCTCCTGTCTGTTCTATTTTTCCCGCCTCCTTCAAGGCGGGTATTTTCTCTGTCTGCCGGCTCCGTCCTATACCCGGAACCTGCCGATTTGTATTTCCAGCTCTTTTGCGGAATTCGTTAATTCCTCCGATTCCTTTGCCACTGTTTCACTGTTTGCCATTAAGCCGTCCGCCTGTTCCACCAGCACTTCGGAAGATCCTTCCGATGCCGACGCTTTCATTTGTGCATTCTGCATTTCCACGGAATTTTCCGCATACCCCACATCAAATTCCGCCCCGCACGCTACCGCCTGGTCTTTTAACTGTTCTGCCCATCCCTCATAATAATCGCCGCTTTCCATCGCCGAATAATATATCTTCACGGTTTCCCCGCCTGCCTTATCCCCTTTTCCGCAGCCGCTTATCATAGCTGCAAGCAATACTGCTGCCAGACATACCGCTATTGTTTTTTTCCCGTTCATTCCGTTACCCGCCATCCTTTTTGCTATCTGTGCCTGTTTTTTGATTTACTTTTTTTGTTTTCTCTTCCGTTTTATGAATATTATTTTATCCGGATAAAGTGAGAACATATATCAGAATTATTTGAAAAATATCAAATACATGACGTGATAATTCTGACCGTACTTTACCATGGAGAAGTCCGAAAAACTATCCCATGACAAAAAACATGCCGGATATCCCTTTTTCACAATTTCCTAAAAGGATATCCGGCATTCTTCATTCCAAATTTCTCCTTACCAAATCCTGTAATTCCCGCTAAGCGCCAAAAAGGCAAAGAAATACAGACAATTATCATAATATCTTCTTTTCCCCGTACGCATAGGCAATCTCCAAAAACGTTCCACCCATTCCCTGCTGCTGTCCGCAGATGCCGCAAGCACAGCCACCGCCGTCGCCGCGGAAATCGCCACCGGATGAAGCGCCTGTTCTTCCGCCACCCCGCCGTCCACCTCATACGCATGATAGGAATTCTTCCTGCAGTCCTCCAGCAGATATTCCTGGATTGCCGCCGCCGCACGACATTGTCCTTCATCCTTTCCGAACCACTCATAATCAAGTCCTATATTGGCAGCCGTGCGGTAAGAATCGCTGTAAAACCAATCGTGCCTTTCGTTGGTCCACGGCAACTTCCGGCGCATCGGACTCCCGTCAAACTCCGCATATTCCGCTGAAAATCCCGTCCCGGAATTACATGCGCGTGCCAGGTATCTGCGGCTTTCCGTCGCCGCCTTCTTCCAAAACTCCCGGTCTTCCTCATATGCCCACAGGGCAAACAACTCATAAAAATGCGGCAGATGATAGGAAGGATCCGTAAAATCGCATCCCGGCACAAATAAAATCTGGTAATTCTCCTTATTCCACATCGGCGCTCCCGGTCTGCCGTCCTCTCCCTTATGCAGACATGCCCTCAGGATTTCCTTTGCCTCATAGGAATAATGGAACAGCCCATCCCCATCCCCCCATCTGTGGGACGCGAAAAACAACGCCATCGCAAAAAATTCCTCTCCGTCCGGCGCCGGACCATATGCGTTTTTCGTCCCGTCCAACGCACAGGACCAGGCAAAATATCCTTCGTTTTCCCCATGCTGCATCCACATATAAGTTTTTGCCCATTTCCACAGCCTGTCAAATTCCTCATGCATATCAAGCTGCACACACAGCATCATTCCGTATGACATCCCTTCCGTGCGGACATCGTCGTTTCCCGTATCCGTAATATATGCCATGTCGCTGCCAACCGGAGCATAGACTCGCTCATCCTCTTTCCCATAGAAAAAAAAGTTTCTGATCTCCCGAAGACGTTTCTCCACCTGTTCCGTCCCGATTCCGATTTCTTCCAATACATTGCGGTACCGTTCTTTCATACAGACCTCCTTTTATTCGTCCCATGCCCCGTCCAAGCATACGGGAATCCGTCTCACCGTCCCAACCCGTCTTTTTTATTCCTTAACGCCCCCGATGGTAAGCCCTGTCACGAAATACCTCTGTAAAAACGGATACAGACAGATAATGGGAAGCATGGTCAGGACCGTGGCTGCAGCACGGACCGAAGTCGGAGTCACGGTTCCTGCCGCATTTTTCATTGCTTCCGCCGAAGTCCCCTGATTCGTAACCGATGACAGCAGTTTCATCAGCTCATACTGCAGCGTGGTCAGGTTCGTACTCATCCTGTTATAAAGCATGGCGTCAAACCAGGAATTCCACTGTCCTACCGCCACAAACAGCGCCACCGTAGCGTACACGGGCTTGCAAAGCGGCGATATGATTTTCAGGAAAATCGTCATGTAACCGGCCCCGTCAAGCTGTGCCGATTCCTCAAGGCTGTCGGGAATCCCCGTCATATAGGTGCGGATAACAAGCATATTGAAAGCGCTGAACATTCCCGGAATCACATACACCCAAAAGCTGTTTGTAAGCCCCAGCCCCTTATAGAGCAGGAATGTCGGAATCATACCGCCGTTTACATACATCGTAATTACCCAAAATAAGGAAAGCCCGCGCTTAAAAAGGAAATTCTTCCGGCTTACGATAAAGGCAAGAAGCGCATTGGCTGCCAGCGCCAGCAGTGTTCCTATTACCGTCCGTGCCACCGTAATATAAGCTCCCGTAATCAGGTTTTGTTTTTCCAGCACCGTAATGTAGTTCTTAAATGTCCATTTTCGCGGCCAAAGATAAATACCGCCCCGCAGCGCATCCGTACCGTCGTTCAATGAGATTGCAAGCGTATTCAACACCGGATACAGTGTAATGACCACAAACGCAACCATAAATAGAGTATTGCATACGACAAACACTTTATCCCAAGCAGAAGTTTTTATCTTCCCGTTTTTTCTCGTTTCCATTTGCCTCTCCTTTCTAGAATAACCGTTCTTCCCCGTTTTTCTTCGCTATTTGGTTTGCAATGATGATCAATACAATGCTGACAAAGCTCTTAAAGATACCTGCCGCCGTACCGATGGCAAAATCATTCTGGCTGATCCCCCATTTCAATACATAGATATCTATTGTTTCCGATACGCTCTTTACCAAACCGTTTCCGAGCAAATACTGGATTTCAAAACCGGCATTCAGTACATTACCCACATTCATCAGCAAAAGAATCATGATGGTCGGTTTGATGCCGGGAAGCGTCACATACCGGATACGCGCCCAGCGTCCCGCACCGTCTATGTTCGCCGCTTCATAAAGCGACGGATCAATCGCCGTAATGGCGGACAGGTAAATAATGGCATTCCATCCGGTCTCCTTCCACACATTCGCAAAGGCCACAATCGGCCAGAAAAATTTCGGATGCGCAAAGAAATTAAGCGGCTGATCCAAAAGATGGAATTTCAAAAGCAGTTCGTTGATAATACCCGTACTGGACAATGCATCATGCAGGATACCCGTCACGATAATCCAGGAAAGAAAGTGGGGAAGGTACGATATTGTCTGTACCACCTTCTTGCCCCCGTTTGACTTCACCTCATTCAGCAATATTGCGAACACAATCGCCATAATAAACGTAACCACCAGGTTAATGACACCCATGCCCAGCGTATTGCGGATTACACGCAGGAAAGTCGTGTCCGAAAACAACTGTTTAAACTTAGCCAAACCTATAAAAGCCGAGTGGAACAGCCCGTCTTTCGGTTTGTAATTTTGGAATGCCATCACCCAGCCGGCCAATGGCAGATAGCAAAAGATAACGCCATATATTACAATCACAAACGACCAGATAAGAAGTACTTTCTGCTTTTTCATCTCTTTCCACGTTATGTTTCTCTTTTTTTTCTTCGACGCCATATTTTCACTCCTTTTATAAAGGGCGGACCGATTTGCTCTGTCCGCCCGCCCGACTAAATTGCTTATCCGTATTTAGTTGTATTTTGCAGCTTCCTCCATCCTCCGGTCAAGTTCCGCCTGCATCTCAGCTACAAACGCCTGCGGATTGCATCCGTTATACACTTCCATGTATTCTTCCCATGCGTCCTCAAAATCCTCGGCCATAACTACTTTGGGCAGATATTCATGCTTAATTTCCCCCATCTTTGCCCATGCCATGCCGCCTTCCGTGGCTGTCGTCATGTTATTGGAGTAAGAGTACAGCGGATACCAAGGTCCCGGTGCTTCGCTCGTTCCCAGCATATCCACATATGTTTCCGCACCATATGCGGCAAAACACTTTTGGACATTCTCACTTAAGGCATCGTAAAACTCCCTTGGCTGGTTATCCGGTCTCATGGCATTGATCCCGTCCCTGCTGGTACCCACATATTGCGGGAAATACGAATAGTTGCATACGTGGGAAGCCTTGTAAGCCGTATTGGATGCCTGCATTCTCATATCTTCGGTAAGGTAAAACTCACCGTTCTCATCCACTTCGTAATCCACGCCCTTTACACCCCAAAAGCGGAGGTCATGAACTTCCTGTCCCAAAAGGTCATTGACAAACTGCATGGCTCCGTCCACATCCTTACAGCTTACCGTAACGGCAAGTCCGTTCGCCGTATTTAATACGCCGCCCGAATTGTGCCACTGGTTCTTGATTCCCTCGTCAATGGTAATCGGAAGCGGAACGTAATTACAGCCTTTCAGGTCCAACCCCTGCTGTTTCAGGGAATCGTTTACGTTAAATGCGAAATCCCACCACTGGTCAACCATTCCCAGTACGCGCCCCGTGGAAAGTTTTGCGATATACTCGTCATAAGTTTGGGTAAAAGACTCCGGATCCACGATACCCTTTTGGAATTCCTCGTTCAATTTTTGGAAATACCTCTTTGCCGTCGGCGTCGTATTATAATCGATTACCGTAAGCGTTTCGGGATCCACGATACAGCTTCCGTCATTCGGATATCCGTCCAAAAACTGCGGCGCATTCTCCAAACAGAAATATCTCCAGTCATCGCACAGAATCGTGTACGGAATATTTGCCGTACCGTCTTCCATGGTCGGATTTGCTTCCTGGTATCTTTCAATCAAGTCAAAATACTGATCCAGGGTATGCACTTCCGGATATCCCGCCCACTCAAGCACCCTTGTCTGAATCCAAAATGCTTCATCGTTATGTACCGTAGCCTTTTCTTCCCCGTAAATATTATTAAACTGGTTAATCCAATAGATGTGGCCGTCATCCTGCCTGAGTCTGTCCCATTCTTCTTCCGACAGGTATTCCTTAATATTCGGATATTTTTCAATGTACTCATCCAATGCCACCAGCGCGCCCGCATCATAAAGCTGCGCCATGCCGTCGCTTCCGTCAATGAAATCCGGATATTCGCCGCCTGCAATCAACGTACCGACAGCCTCCTGTGCGGTCTGACCCGTAAGCCATGTTTCCTTCACCCTCACTCCGGTCATCTCTGCAATCATCTGCTGGATTTCATTGTCATCATTGATTTCCGAACCGGGGACCGCAAAAAATGCCGTAAACTCCTTCACATCCCCCTTATTTGAAGTCCCGCCGTCTCCGCTTTCCCCCACAACCTGTGCGTCTGACCCTGCGTTTGCATCCGTGCCGGATTCCACATTCGCATCCGTTCCTGTCTGCGCGGCATCATTGCCCCCGCAGCCTGCCAGCATCGCGGATGCCATTGCCGTTGCCAGCAATACCGATAGTACTTTTTTTGCTCTCATGTAACTGCCTCCCTTACTATTTTGTAATTTAATTTTACGTTATGACGCACTTTAGGAAAACCCGTCAAAACATATATAAAAACATAAAAAAGTATAGGTAATGTATCTATACTTTTTCATGCTGTACTGTTTTATTTGATTTCCATGGACTGTTTCCGGAATTTGGACGGTGTACAGCCTTTCATCGCGATAAACTTATTGATAAAATAATCGGTGTTCTTATATCCCACATCTTCCGCAATCTTATAAATCCTGTCGTCCGTCCGCAAAAGCATCTGCGCCGCCTGTTCAATACGGTAACTATTCAGATAATCCTTAAAAGACTGTTTATATTTTTTACGGAATACCTGTCCGAGATAAACGTTGTTAATATAATATTTCTGCCCTAAATCACGCAGTGTCAGGTTTTCCGCATAATGTTCCCTGATCTCCTGTTCCACCAATGCCAGTACGCCCCTCGAAACATTTTTCCTAAGCTGTGCCAAATACTCCGCATATTCACAGGCAAACCGTTCCAAATGTATCCGGCTTCCCCTTTTTGCACCATCCTCAAAAGTGCTCTCGCTGATCCGGTGCAGGATTTCCTCCTGATTGACACAGTCGTCCTGCTCTGTGGCCACATGAATCAGTTGGAATAAAAGATAATTGATATTCAGGTTTACCGTCTCCCACATTGCCCCCATCCTGCGCAGCTCTCCATACATCCCGTCCACAGCCGCCTGAATATGTGTCTTGTCATTCTGCTCGATGGATGAAATCAATTGGTCAATTTCCGCCTTACACAACAGGATACCACCGCCGTTTACCTGGACCTCCTCCTCATAAAAATAAATATTTTTCCGGTCATGAAACGCCTGCAGGGAATTCAGCATACAGGCCGTTCCATAGGATTTGGATATAGAGGAAATATCCGGTACCCTCTTTCCTACCAGCATGACAATCCCGTGTTTCAGCGCCATACAAAGGTAATTCAGAAATTTCTCCAAATATTCCCTTTCCGTGCAGTCATTTTTGGCCGCCATGTAATCGCAGTAAACCATGCCGACATCGTATATATTTCCTTCGGACGAAACGTCAAGAATACAGTGTGCCTCATCTTCTTTCAGAAATTCCCGGCAGCTTTGGTAAAGTTTTCTCTGTAAAGAACGCATTTCCATATCTTCCACGTCTTCCGGGTCCAAAGCGTCCACCAACTGTATATCTATATATCTGACTCCGCCTGAAAGCTGCATATGATTCGCGACATAATCCAAATTCATGCCGTCATGTTTGCCAAGCAGCAGGGAAATCACATTTCTTGCCAAGTATGCCCCCTCCATTTTCCTTTTATCCTCCTGCCGGCGTGCTTCCTTTGCCGACATGTTGGCCGCTTTCCTGATAATCCCTGCCAGTACGTCCCTTTCTACGGGTTTCAGCACATAATCCATGCAGGAATAGTGTATTGCCTGCTGTGCATAGGAAAATTCACCGTAACCGCTCAGTATTACAAAATATGCATCCGAAATCCCTTCCCTGCGTATCGTCTCCAAAAGCTCTAACCCCGTCATCTCCGGCATCTTGATATCCGCAATAATCAAATCCACTTGTTCCTTTCGCAAATATTCCAGCGCTTCCCTTCCGTTCTGTGCGGTTGCCGCAATGATGCATCCCTCCTCCTCCCAATTCAAAAGTACGGAAAGTCCTTGTACAATAAACGGTTCATCATCCACCAGCAAAACTTTTAGCATATCCATCACCTCCGAAAACTTTTCCGTTATGCCTCATGCGGTATCCGTATCTGCACGATTGTACCCACGCCCTTCTCACTTTCCAGTGCGAATTCCACCCGGTTATCCGTCACCATTTTCAGACGCAGGCAGGCGTTTACAATTCCTACCCTGCCCTTCTCTTTCAGCCGGTCAATACTCGCATTCTTCATCAACCCAAGCATTTCCTGCCGTTCCCCCTCATCCATGCCGTTGCCCGTATCCTCCACCTCCATGCTTACATTCCCATACAGTCCTTTCCTTTCTTCTTTATAAATGCGTACAAAGATCCATCCCGGCGCCGCTTTCTTCTCAATCCCATGGATACAGGCATTTTCCACAAAAGTAACTACCGTAAGTTTCGGAATACGGATATTCAGACATCCTTCGTCCACATCCAGCTTATAGGACAGCCTGTCGCCGAACCGGTATTTCTGCAGACTCAGGTATGCCTCGACAAACTCCATTTCCTTGCCGATTTCCACGGTATCCTCCGACCAGTCCACATTCTGCCGTTCCATAACGGCAAGTTTTTCTACCATCCCGGCCATCTCAGGTTCATTCCGAAGGATACAGTGCATCCGTATGCTTTCCAGTGCGTTAAACAGAAAATGGGGATTAATTTGGCTGTGGAGTGCCAAAAGCTCCGCATTTTGTCTTGCAATATCCATTTCCTGTTCCCGGATACGGTTCTTATAAACGGTCTGTATCAAACCGTTTGTCCGCACCGCCATCCGGTTGTAATTTTCCATGAGTCTGCCAATCTCATCATTCCCGCTGATTTCGTCAATCCGGCTCAGTTCCTCGTCCCCTACATTATCAAACACCCGACTTAGCCGTTCAATCCTTACCGTAAGCGAGCGGTTCAATACCTTCATGAGCTTCCACGGCAGCAGTGTATTGGTAAAGAGCAGCAATGCGACCAGCGGTATATTATCCCGGATTCCTTTCAACACATCCGTCTCCGTTTCCAAAATATAAATCTGCAGTTCACAGTTGTATAACGTCATCTCTCTGCTTACGCCGACTTTATCCTTCAAGGTAAACCGGTCAAAGTTCTGATTGCTGCCTCCACGTCCGTCATTTGCCAGCAGCACCCGGTCTCCCTGGCAGACATACACCGGAAACTCATATCCCAGCTTCACCATGCTCCGCACAATATTCCCGTAATCAAGTTCTATCTTCAGGATCTTATCCCCATTGCTCCTTCCGTAAAAATCCAGCTTTTTCAAAAACAGAATTCTCCTCTTTGATTCCACTGCCGGAAACTTTTCGTTATCATAATAAAAATAAAGCATCGTATCCTGTCCTGATTCCGTAAAGGTACGATACCATCCCGTATCTTCTATGGCAGACAGGCGGGAAAAACTTCCTCCGTTTATAATAGTCGGATTATCCGCATACATGGTAATCAGCATGCTGTCCATTCCCGCTCCCCGCAGCAGAGTCGTTTTCACAAAATCCTGGTATGCCGCAACATACGCTAACACATCTTCGTATTCGGTATTCAAATACCTCTCGATATATTCGTTCGTATAAATCTGCCTCGCCATAGCCGCCGCATATTCAATACTGTTGGTCAGACTGTATTGCATGGCGCTTGCCGCATTTTCCATGGCATGAAACTGCTTAATCTGCTGGTTGTTCCTTACGATATAAAGCAGAACGCTGTCAGTGGCAATCAACGGCAGCAGCACACAGAATACATAGAGAATCACTAATTTTCTGCTCAGCCTGATATTGTTGATCTTCCGGTAAAATTTACCGGCAAGTTTACCGTTTTTTCTTTCCTTCTCCTGTCTCCCATACACAATAAGATTCCTCTCCGCATCAGGCAGCCTGCAGAAAAGCATCTGCCGGGCCAACATGTATATCTATCCAGCATACATCATACCGTTTGCCTTTTTCTCCTTATTCATTGTGAAACAATAATCATATATTGCTTTTTATCCCTGCGGGCAACGGTCCAAATGCCATCCGTTTACCACCGTCCGGTACTGGAAATCGCGGAATCCCGCCCTTCCTCCCGTCTCCTTTGTTGCGTAAACAAACAGTCCGAAACGACAGCCCGTAAAATGATCCAATTTGAAATACAGTTTCTGTGTAATTCCAATCTTCTTCCATCCGCTTCCGGTATGGTAAAAAAACCTGGCCTCATCTTTCTGCTGCCCAAAATCCACATCCACTTTCAGGCGGACTTCCGTCCTTTCTACCGGAACGGACTCCCATTCCGTTCCTTCCCCCATATCTTCGGACATGACAGAAAGGGAATCATCCTCTGCCGTCCTGCTTTTCATCACGGCTTCATAATGCCCGTCCGCCCTTTTCGTCACGGCAACCATGCCGTAACAGCCCTGCAATGCACAAATACCTGCATAATCGCCCTCCTTCAGTGCACAAACGTCAACCGTTATTTCGCCTGCACACGCCGGATAAAGCATCCGCTGCGTCAGTATATTCTTTGCCTGCAGCAGATTTTTGCACAGCTTTCCGGTCTCCATCCATAAAATACCTTGATTCCCGTCATGCCCAACCAAACGGAGATCCGGTTCATGGCTAAACTGCCATACGCTCCGGAATCCATAGCATCCGAACCGTTCCGCCTCCTGTTCTGCGGACAGCCCCTGTTCTTTCCTAAAATCATCACTCTGTACCAAAGGACGGTATCCGTACCCCGGCTTTTCACTGTGGGGCAGCCCAAACTGTCCCGGAATCTTCCCGCCCGCCCCGAATACGGGATAGCCTTCCTTCCATGCAACGGGAACCAGCACGGGGATTCTGCCTGCCGCCCCGTAATCCTGGAACAATACCGCGTACCATTTTTGGTCCGGCGTGTCAACAATGCCTCCCTGTGCCACCCCCTGCCCGCAGTATCCCCTGTCGTCCTCCAGGACATCCCCTCCGGTAAACTCCCCGTCAATGGAATCTGATACGAAACAGGCTTGCGTACGCATCCATCTGTCTCTGAGGGAATGGATCAGAAACAGATAATACCTGCCTTCTATCTTATAAAAATGTGCCCCCTCATATCCAAGCTGCGGATTCCCTGCGTCGCTGACTGCCAAGCGGTGCAGCCCCCCGGGAAGGGGCCCGCTGAGATCCGGTTTTAACTGTGTAATGTAAATATCACTGTTTCCATAGGCAATATAAACCTTTCCTTCGTCAAACAACAGCGAACCGTCATGATAAAATCCTTCCACACTCTGTTTTTTCCATGGTCCCGCTATCGCGTCCGCAGTATACAGATAAGTTTTTCCCGTATCATTAGCGGCAAAGCAAACATAAAACATATCTCCGTGAAACCGCAGGGAAGCCGCCCACATACCCTTTCCATAAATATGATGTTCCCCGTCCATCTTCTGTTCGGGCGTACCGTCCAACGTATCGTACACGTATACGGCATGCTCCCAGTTTACCAAGTCATAGGAGCGCAGTATCTCGCATCCCGGCATAAAATGCATGGAAGTCGAAACCATATAATAGGTATCCCCCACCCTAATGATATCCGGATCGGGATAATCAAGCCCCATAAGGGGATTAATAGCCGAAAATCCCGGACAGTCAACGTTCCTGCCATCCTCCGGTTCCGGATACGCCTCCCTGCATATATCCTTCCCGGTCATCCCATACAATCTGCCTTGTTTCGTTTCCATACACATCTTCCCACTCCTTCCATGCATAAAAAAGCCAAAACTTTCCCCACCCCAAAAACAGGAAAAGAAAGCTTGGCGTACCATCCTTCTGCCGGCATCAATCTTCCATACAGAAATACTTTACACAGCGCCGGTTCTGAAGAAATTCAAATCTTCCTTAACGGCTTTTGACAATTTTTTCAGTTCCAATGCCGTTTTTGCAAGGGAATCCGTAGCATCGTTCCATTCATTCATCGAAGCGTTTGTCTGCTGTGTAGTTGCGGCGTTTTCTTCCGCTATCGCGGACAGATTAGTCATAAGCCCAACCACATGCTCCCCTGCCCTGCCGCATATGCCGACCTGCTCCAATACCGCCTTCATCCCGTTGTCGGTAGACAGAATACCATCCTCTACCATACTGAATTTTACCTTAGTCTCATCCAGCTTCTTCTTTTGGCTCATAATCATGTCGGTCATTTCATGGATTGACTGTACGGTCTGCTGCGATTCTTCCGATAATGACCTTATAATTTCATCTATGATTTTAGCCGATGAGTTCGTCTGTTCCGCAAGTTTTTGGATTTCACCCGCCACAACCGCAAATCCCCTTCCTGCCTCACCTGCCCTCGCAGCTTCTATACTGGCATTTAAAGACAGCAAATTGGTTTGGCTGGCAATCTCCGCTATCAAGTTTACCACTTCCTGAATCTTTACTACCGACGCATTTGTTTTATGTATCTGATCCGATATCGTTATGAATGCATCAGCGGTCCTGTCGCTTGTGCCGCTTAATTCCTTCACAATCAGTGTTGCCTCTTTTCCCCTTTCACTCATTTCTTTTGAAGTATTGGATAATTCATTTACGCTTCCGCTGATCTGCAGCATATTTTCCCGCATATCGGATACCTGCCGAGACGATTCGGATATATCGGCAGCCTGCATCATTGCTCCCTTGGCTATTTCATCCAATGCCGTGCTGACAATTTCCGCCGCCCTCTTTGTCCTCTCAGCCTTATCTTCCAGTTTGTCCCCTGTTCCCGCAAGATCCGTTGAGATTTCCTGCAAATGGCTTATACTGCCCGAAATTTTATCAAGAAAAACATTCAGAATCCTCCCAAACTGTGAAAACTCGTCCCTGCCATCCGCCTTTATCCTGACCGCTATGCGCCCCTGCGTTATTTTATCCAAGGTTTCCCTGAACAGAAGTACGTTCCGGTCAATACTGCCTCCGGTCAGCACAGTTATGCCGATGAGTATCACCGCAGCAAGCACTATCACAAGGATGCTCACCCTTTGCACGGATATTTTCACGTCTGCCATATCCGCAGACGCCATATTTTTTACCAGTCCGCACAAAACGGTAAGCTCATCGTTTAATACCGCATTCTCTGCCTTCCATGCAAGAATTTCATCATCCATTTCTTTCATTTGGCTAAGGATTTCCGCCTTGACGCCCAGTTTCCCAAGGGAGTCTTCTGCAAGTTCCCCGTTTGTCGTATAGAAAGGAATGTTCCCTTCCAGTTCTGCAAGAAGATCTTCTATCTTTGCGTACATTTCCGTTACATCTTTTCCTTCCACCACCTGCCTGCTGTACGCATTGACATAATCTTCAAGCTGTTCAAGACTGCCCCCGTACCCATAGACCCCGGAATAGGAGCCGCCGTACTTATAGTCATAAGACAAATCCGTGGGTTCCATGTACAATGTATACTCTATGTCGGAGTAATTTTGGGAGGCATATTCTTTTATGGAAATCTGCGCCGCAAATTCCTCCCAGCATTCGTTGGCCGCGTTAAAGTTACAGCCAACACGTATCGCAGGCTTTGCGTCAAACGTGGTAATTTCACTATCCACATATGCCAAACCGGAACCCTGTACGGCATCGGCCGCAGCCAAATCAATCTCCGTATATTCCGTTCCATTGACCAGCTTAACATCCGTAATATAACAGTCTTTGTCATAAGTAAGGGTTCCCCCAACCCGGAATGCAAGGAAATCCCGCTTCACCCTTTCCGGCACGGGTCCTCGGTAAACCAGCTTTACATATTCCTTTCCGCCGACCTCCGTACGTTCTCCGCTGGTCCACATATGAGCGTCCACCCATTTCATTTCCAGCCAGTCCTGTTTATCCACCAAAACGGAAAAACTGTCTGACAGCATAGAACCTGCTTCCAAATATTGCCCGTATAAACCGTCTTCTCCGTCAAAACCGCGCATACTGCTGTAACTGCTTATCTCACCGTAATTTGCCCTGATTTTTGCCAGCCCGTCCAGCATCTTATTGACATTTTCCCCGTATTTTTGGTCTGTTAAATCCCGCAGCATCTCTGCGTTTGCAGTCATTTGCCCGAGGTTTGCAATGATACGGTCCAAATAATCCTGATCTATGTAATATTGATACTGAGCCTCCAGCGCAAGGTTTTTTGCCTGCAGCACATCGATTTCATTAACAACGGATTCTATTTTGCTGTTGCTGCTGTTCCTGTTAAGCGAATTTATCCCCAATATACCAATGCTGACCGCCACAAAAATGGAAAAAATACCCATAAGCGCTATTTTGCTTTTAATCGTTTGGAATATTTTACTGTTTCCCGCTATTTTTTTATCATTCTTCATACACAGCCACCTTCTTCCGTCCCATAGCATGTTTCAAAAATCATTTCCCCCATCTGCAGCCACTGCGGAACCACCCAGCAAAGCGGTTCCAAACACTCCCGGTGATGACCAACCCTGTCCGGATTCATCGTACCAACTTACCGTACCAATCCGGCTGCCCTGTTCACAATCATTTACCTGCAGCTCCAAACCGATTTCCATCCCTTCTTCAGGAAGGAACCCGGTCCACCGGCATGCTGCTTCCACAATATATCCGTCCTCGGTTATTTTCGTTGCCGAACTGATATTGTCAGCAGTGCAGTCCGTCCCGTTAAATGTCTGCTCGTTATCAAAATTCACTCGATATTGTTTGTCATCATCCTCATAAGCATCACTTTTATGGTTATTTTCATCCACAAACACTTCAAAAGAGTCCTGTTCATGTGCCTGTTCCGATTGCTTGTCCAACTCCGGATCCGTAACTGCCGCCAGTATGTACAAATAATCTTTATCCCACATAGCCTTTACCGATGCGACGGCCTTCGGACTGCCTGTCCGGATTGTAAGGGGAATTTCCCCTGCTTCTTCCCATGCCTCATCTATGCTGCCGTCTATCACGATTGCCTGTTTTGGTGCTCCCGTTATCACGGTATATGGTTTGGCAACGGCAGAGGCAAAATACTTACTGCTGCTATCCTGCTCCCCTTTCGAATCGTTAAACGCATACCTGCTCCCCGCATCCGTTACCGCAACATCCATGGCAAATCCCTGTGCCGTGGAAATCCCGTTTCTCACTTCAAATTCAACGGTATACTCTCCGTCTTCGTCCACGGCTGCGTCCGTCCTTGACCGGGATACGCAAGTTATATCCGCACCGTCACACATGGAATTTTCCCAATCCACATATAGCTCCACCTTGTCCGATGCATCGGCGCTTGCATCGGATACCGATACCTTTACATATAACCCGTCTTCATCCCATACGGGGATAAAAGAAGCATCCATCCCATCGATTCCGTATTGGATGCCGTTCTGATATCTGTCTTCCCCCGCCGATGCCTGCATTACCGTAATCCTTTTGGTATACGGTTCCAGTTTTTGAGGATCCACAAACGCATAAAATGCCGGTTTTGCCCTGTAATCATCATCAAAAAGCAGGGGAACCTGCCGTTTGCTTCCATCTGAAGCTCCTCCGACGCTGTTTTCTGACTGCAGCCATGAGTTGCCGTCAATGACGCCCCACAGGGTGATATTATTCACATCAATCCCTTCCATGGCATCCACTTCCCTGCATACGTCATATATTTCCTTATAGCGGTATGCCTGTTTCGTATATTCCGCACCCAGTGCAGCATCCGTTCCGTCAAATTCACTGCTTGCCTTAATATCCAATTCCGTCAGTTGTATTTTCCCGACAATCTTTCCATAAGCAATTGCAGCCTCTTTCATCTGAGCGGCTGTTGGTGAGGACATATTGCAGTGTGACTGCATGCCCATACCCGTAATCCTGGTAGGAAGTATCCCGTCCTTTTCGTGGCTCTTTACCTCTTGGAGCAGTTTCATGATTCCCCCGGCTTTCACGCTGCCGCATTCATTGTAATCGTTATAATAAAGTTCCAGCTCCTGTGGCGCATACCTGTTGGCATACCGGAACGCACGGACGATATAGTCCTCACTGCCGTAAACGCGCCACCAGCTTGAATCCTCACTGTCCTTCCTGTATGTTCCGGTGCTGTCACTGACCGCCTCATTCACCACATCCCATCCGTAAAACAAATCTTTATACGGACTGTCTCCGCCGACAAAATGTTCCAAAACCGTCTTTATGTACCACTCTTGGCGCACATCCATTTCCTCTGCCGAAACATAATCTTTATGGATATCCCAATCCTCACGGAAGAACCATTCCGGTACCTGTGAATGCCACACGAGCACATGCCCGCGCACCTTTATTCTGTCATCCGGATGACCGTCATTCCATTCCGTTATTTTATCGAGCATACTTTCCGCCCTGTCATAATTCAATACCGGAACCTTATAATGATCCATTAGGGTTCCGTCCGCCCTCGTCCAAGAAATAGTTTCAAATCCCGGAGCAGAATTATTGTTGTCATGATAGTCAAAAAGCGCATCCATTTTCAGTTCATTGCCGGGCGTCACTGCATTAAAATGCTTACTTACCAAATCCATCAACGTTTCATCCGAGATTTCCGGCTGTGTTAAAGATACCCCGACATAACAGTCCGCTCCAAGCCCTTCCCCGCTGGCAATCACATCTTTCAGATTTGGAATATCCGTCTCTATCCCCCTTTGTCCTTCCGCTTCCTCACATACGGGCACATCTGCAGCTATATCTCCGCCCCCCGTTCTGTCCACTCCCGAATCATCCCTGCCAAATTCCTGTCCTTCGCTTTCCTCCGTGTTTCCGCTTTCCTCCGCCTGTCTGTCCCGTTCGTTAAAATCGCTATAATAAAAGCAAATTTAATAAACGTATCCGTCGGCAA
>CAJUMD010000049.1 GCA_910587275.1 uncultured Kineothrix sp. | reverse complement strand
GTATTGATTTTTCAAGGAGCAAATCCCATTTTTAATGTGGGAAGTTTGAGTTATAAATATAAAGGTTTTTGGGCCGATTTCGGAAAAAATACGGCATAATTTCGGCAGAATAAAAAAATGCAGATGAAGAAGTGTATAATCCATATCATAGTCCATATAGGGAATTGATTGGAGGCATAACAATGGAGAAAAGGTTTTTAAGTGTACTAATGGCAGGAACATTAGGGATATGTGTTTTGGCGGGATGCCAGAAAGCACCGGAAGCGTCTGCGGATAGCGATGTTTATCATGCAAAAAGTTCTTTGGAAGGCGGGGTGGAGAATATCGTGGCAGAGGAACCTGATGGAAATACAGCAGGAACAGACGGAGCAAAGCAAGCCGGAAGCTGTGACGCGCTGGTCGGAACGGAGGAAAACGGTATTTGGATTTGTGCCAAAGTTCCTGCCGTGCCGCAGATAGTTCCAACGCTGACTTTGCGGGAACGGGACGATTGGGATGCGGAAAAGCTGAAGGAACTGTTTGACGGTGAAGACGCAAATGTGCAGGATATTACTGCGGAATATCTTGCGCAGATGGAAAAAGAGTTAAGTGAAATGAATGAAGATGATAAGCCGGTTGAATGGTTGAATTTCGGTGATGATTCTTTTCTGATTTTATCAGATGGGCAGAAGGAGGCATCTTTTAGAGGAAATACATCTGCAAGTTATATGGATGAAATATTAAAGAAGAGTTGTGATGCGATTTATAAAAAAGCTCCGGAAATTGATGTTACCAAAAACAATGAGGGTATTTCCGCAAAATTTTCTGTTTCCCGTATGAAGGATATTCTTTTGGAGAAGCTGGCAGTATTGGACATTATGGAAATACATATTTCCGGGATTTTGTATTATGAACTTGACGGAGTCGCATTTTATGAACTGGTATTTACTCCTTCTTACGGAACGATTGGAGTGGCATCAGAGTTTGGGCAGATTGCGCTTGGGGAGGTCCAGCCGAGAGGAACGGCATGGATTACAGAAGACGGCATAGCAATGATGAGTTTGGATGATTATTGCGGTAAAATTACGGAGCAGTCCGAAAACGGGAAAATTTTGACGTTTTCGCAGGTGACAGATATTTTGGAAAAATATTTGGAAAATAATACTTTCTACGGAAATTCCAAGGCAAAACTGACGCAGGTAGAACTTGTATATTATCCGACACTTCAGGAATCGGAACTGCTCCTTACACCGGCATGGCACATCTGTATTCCGTTGAATGAAATGACGGAAGCACTGGAGTCTGGCGATAAAGCGTGGCAGGAAGCGGCGGAGAAAGGCGCGGCGTGGAATATTTATCTGGATGCCGTGACGGGAGAATTGATAAAGGTGGAATAGAATGAATGGATTTTTTTTGAAGGATATGAAAAGAAGTTTCCTGAATGCCGGATTTTTTGTCGGGATGGCTGCAGTGGCAGCGCTTTTGACGGCTGCGGTGGTAATGGGGACGCCGCCGGAACGTATACGGAGCAGTTACTATATTTTGTTCAATGTGTTTGGCGCTTCGGGATTTGGTCCTTTTGCGGCTGTCTTTCCCGTGCTGGCTTATGCCACCCGTTTTTGTGAAGAATATCAGAGTGGGTATTACCGTATGATTTTTGCAAGGATGGGTCCGGTACGTTTTGGAAGAATCCGTATATGCAACGTTGCATTGTCAGGGGGCGTCATGCTGGCAGTCCCGATTGCGTCTGTCTGTATCATGGCTTATGTGTTTGGCGTTCCGGGCGTGCCGCAAGGCTCGGACGAGGGATTGCTGGATGGGACGATTATGCTTACATATATTATCAAATATGGAGATTGGTACATTGCCGTGGGGAAAACCGTTCTCGGTTTTTTGTTTGGATGTGTGTGGGCACTTATGGGATTTATGTTTGCGGTATGGATTCCAAATCGATATGTTGCCTTGATTGCGCCTTTTGTACTGTATGAATCCATGTGGATCGGACTGGACAGGATTGTATGGCTGAATCCCATCCGGCTTCTGCGGGGAGATGATGTAGGAAGTTATTCTTTGGCGGCAGGAGTGGAATGTGTTTATATCATTGCCGTGTCAACCGTCATTATGGCAGGACTCGTGAGGAGGTATCGGGATGGGTAGCTTTGCAGTAATCATAAAGGGGATGTTCTGGCAGGAGCAAAGAAGCGGCAGGGTTATTATGGGATATCTTTTGGGCTATGCAATCATGGGCTATTGGATGAGCGGTTTCCTGCGGTATGCGGCCGACACGGGAGAACCAATCAACATACTGGAAACCTTCTGCGTGGTTGAGCAGCATTATGTGAATATGCTGTTTTTAGTTTTAGGATGGCTTTTGGTTGTGGCGGACGCCCCGTTTATGAAAGGGAATATTTATCTGCTTTTATACAGGTGCGGTAGAAAGCGCTGGAATATGGGAATGCTTTTCTATATATTGATGCAGGCATTTCTATACACTGCGGCTATGGCGGTATTTACCATAATTATCAGCAGTTTTTTCGGGTTTGCAGGGAATATGTGGAGCAGTCCTTTATATTCTCTGGCGCTTGATGCCACAAACAGTATCGGGGTCAGATATAATATTACGTTTCCGTGGCTTGCGATGATGAAGACCATGTCCGTTCCACAGGCATTTGCAGTGACATTTTTGTTTCTTTATCTGTATCTTGCTTTTATGGGAGCGCTTTTGTATGCTGCCGCGCTACTGTTTTCGGGAATTGTCGGAATGGCAGTTGTAATGGGAGGGCATTTGGCCGGATATTTACGAATGATGGACGGTTATACGGAAACTTCTTTATTGGCAAGGGCAGTTCCGGGAAATTTTATAGATGGGACACTGTCTTACTGGCAGTCTGCCGTTTTGTTTTTGGGATTGATTGCAGTTTTAATGGTTTTATCATCTGTTTTAGTGAAAAAAATGGAGTTTCAGCCGGGAAAGGAGATAGATGGATAATGTCGGAAAGTATGTTTATCAGGCTGTTTGCAGGAGTATCATCAGATAATTTTGACGCCATACCGCTGATTCCTTTTGGACAATGGCTTCTGCCGATTGGCATTTTTCTGTTGACAGTGGGAATATATGTGGAAAGAAACAGAAAGGTGGAAACATTTTCCTTGTACCGTTATGAAAGAGCTTCGGACTGGTGGAAAAGGCATTTTGTGAAAAGAGTGATATTTGGTATAAAGATAGCCGTATTGCTCCTGCTTATTGTTCTGACCTGCGATATTGTTATGGGGAAATTGATGTTACTTTCCGCAGAGCTGCTTGCAAAAATCAGTGTCTTATGGCTGCTCCATAGTATCAGTATGGCAGCGTTTTTCGTGTTGTTGGATTTGTTTCCCATTAGACGCTTTGTTCCGGGAGTGTTATTCCTGTTAGAAGGCGTGACATTTATTATTGGATCCCGGATTTGTGCGGTTTCCCATGTAATGTATGGAATGTGGGGGATGTATCTGCGAAGCAGCTTATTTGAAGCAGGCGGCTTTCCGGCTGGAGTGATAATGGTAGCGGAGGTTGCTTTGCCGGCAGCCGGCTTTGTTATCGGACGGGAGTATTTGAAAAAAGAAACAGATTATATTTAAGGAAGGGAAGGTTTGTAAATATGGCAGAAGTAATCCGCGTGGAGAATGTAACAAAAAGGTTCGGCGAAGTCGTTGCACTTGACCGTATTAACATCGGTTTTGAAAAAGGAAAAATATATGGGATTATAGGAAGGAATGGTTCCGGCAAGACTGTTTTGTTCAAAACGATGATTGGATATTTAAAACCGACAGGCGGAAGGGTTATGGTGGGGGAAAAAGAGATAGGAAAAGATATTGACTTTGCAGACAATATGGGAATTATTATCGAAAATCCCGGATTTTTAAGCGGATATACAGGATACAAAAATTTGGAATATTTAGCGTCTATCCGTAAATTGATAGGCAGGAAGCAGATCAGGGAGAGCATGGAACGGGTAGGCTTAGACCCCGACAGCCGCAAAAAAGTCGGAAAATATTCGCTTGGTATGAGGCAGAGGCTCGGTATTGCTCAGGCAATTATGGAAAACCCGGATATTTTGATTTTGGATGAGCCAATGAACGGGCTGGATAATCAGGGGGTAAACGATGTGCGGAATATTCTTTTGGGATTAAAGAAAGAAGGAAAAACCGTCATACTTGCCAGCCACAATAAAGAGGATATAGAGATTTTGTGCAGTACTGTATATGAAATGGAGCATGGAAGACTGGTATAGTGAAATGTGGAACGGTAACGGGCAGGGCGGCGGGGATATACGCCTGCTCCACCGCTCCCGTTTTTTATCTGCAAGCCCGGTTATTTTGTCGTATTCGCTTCATTTGGATGTCGCCGGAATTTAAGACCAAATCGACATTATCAGTGTTCCAAATACCAAAAGCAAAAGTCCGATAAACGCCTTTTTACTCAACCTTTCCTTAAATACAATATAAGAAAAGGCAACCGCTATCACAATGCTTAATTTATCAATCGGAACCACTACACTAACGATACCATTTTGAATGGCATAATAATAGCACAACCATGAGCTTCCTGTTGCAATCCCCGAAAGTGATAGGTAGGCAAATTCTTTCTTGTCAATCTGTTTTAGCTGTGTCTGTTTGCCTTTCATAAATACAATCAGCCAAGCCATGACGAAAACAACGCCGGTACGAATTGCCGTACCAAGATTAGATTCCACCCCGGCGATTCCGACTTTTGCAAGAATAGAAGTTAAAGCTGCAAATAAAGCGGACAAAATGGCATAAAATTTCCATTGATTACCGTTTCCCTTTTCACAATCCTGCTTTTTCTCAACCATCAAATAAATTCCTGCCGTAAGAATTGCCGTACCTGTCAATTTTACAGCAAGGTTTTCCGTTTCTCCAAACAAAATGATTGCAAGCAGTATGGAAAGAATTGTGCTTGATTTGTCAATAGGAACTACCTTGTTGATATCTCCCATAGAAAGAGCTTTAAAATAGCATATCCAGGAACCGCCGGTTGCCATGCCGGACAAAACCAAAAATAATAATGATTTTGCAGTTATCGTTGAAATTGTGTGATATGAACCAACAATAAATACCATAATCCATGCAAATAGCAGTACAACAGATGTTCTAAATGCCGTAGCTGCGTCTGAATCTGTTTTTTTGATTCCGCATTTTGCAAGGATAGATGTTATTCCGGCAAAAAAAGCTGATAAAACCGCCATAATGAGCCACATAAATTTTCCTCTTTTCTGTGTTCATAACCGTACCAATCATACCACATTGCCCGTATTTCATCAACGGTGGTATGCTTACCCCTCTTTGTTCCATGTGTTTGATGTTGACTGCATGATCTCCGATACGCGGCAGCAGAACAATATGACAGTAAAATAGCGATTAAATTGCCGATATACTGTTTTTCGGAAAGACGGAAAAATGTGAAAGTTTTGAAAAACAGTTGAAATCAATGTTCAAACGCTGTATAATATATCAGACTGATATATTAAAAAGTTATTGAAGGAGCAACCATCGGTATCCCTGTTTCTTCCGAACAAAGTTATGTTATCTATTATGGAATTATTGTTTGATATTTATTTCCTCTATTTTATTCCCGCGAGCAACGAGCCAAGTGGCTGCTTGCAGACATTTGGCGACTGCCGCGAGGGTCAAATACCCCGCTGCTCTGCAGCGCTGCAAGTTTGATACCCCGTTGCTTGCAGCGGGGTCTTTGATTAGGTAAACGGGCACTTTGCCATTACCTTTGCTGGATGGCTCCATTTATGATATTGGGAACAAAACTTCGTAGGCTTTTACATCTGCCGGGAATACATATTAAAGCAATTAAAAAGGGAAACGGTGTATTGAAAGAAAGGAAGATAGAAATGGCAAATGAGAAAAAGATTGATTGTGTGATTTTAGGTTTGCTAAGCCATGAGGAATTAACGGGATATGAAATCAAAAAAAGAATGGATACCACTCTCAAATATTTTTGGAGTGCGAGCTATGGCAGTATATACCCTGCCTTAAATGATTTGGTTAATCGTGGTCTGGCTGCGAAAAGGGAAGATACAAACAGCAAACGAAATAAGCTGATTTATGCCATAACAGAAAATGGACGGGATTATTTGAAGAAATGGCTGTCCTTGCCTATTGAAAAGGACGAACTTCGATATGAAACATTGTTAAAACTATTTTTTGGAAGTGAAAAGGGTGAACAACAGGCACTTATTCATATCGAAGCGTTTGAAAAGAGAATTGAAGAAGAATTGCCATATCTTTTACGCGCGAAAACAATCTTAAACGAAAAATTGAATGAAGATACAGCACATAAATATTATCTGCTTACGGTAGAGTTTGGAATAAAAACCTATCAGACGTATTTGGAATGGTGTAAGGAAGCAAGAAAACTTTTAACCGGAGGACAATAGTATGTTTGGAAATTGGGGATTTTCTTATATCGGATTACTCTTTTTATTGATGTTATTTATTCCCAATATAATATGGTCAAAAAGAAAACCGCAAGGGTATACATCTGAAAAAGAAAACAAAATCTTACTGTTATTTGAAAGATTGGGGGAAGTATTGACTTGTTGCTGTTCGCTGGTATTTTCTGATTTTAATATATATGAGTGGACGCTTTGGTCTTTATGGCTGATTGCAGCTTTTATTTTAATGATAATGTATGAAGCATGGTGGGTACGCTATTTTCGGAGTGAACGTAGGTTATCAGACTTTTACAGTAGCTTTTTAGGGATACCCCTTGCCGGGGCAACGCTGCCGGTTATTGCTTTTTTCATGCTGGGAATGTACGGAAAAGTGGCATGTATGTTAATAGCAGCGCTTATTTTAGGTATCGGTCATATAGGCATACACATTCGGCACAAAAAAAGGATGGGCAGCTCATCTGTTTGTGTCTTTGGGAATGAAGATAAAATTTGTGGATGAAGGACTGGCATCCGATTGGTTCTGTGATAAAATATCCGTTGTCAGCAGATGGATAAATTGAATTTGACGAGGTGTTTTATGGTAAAGGCATTTTTCTTAGACTTTTATGGAACAATAGTTCATGAGGATGGAGAGGTCATAAAGAAGATAACACAAATAATAATGAAAACGGGAAAAGCAGGAAATACATCTGAAATAGATATATTTTGGTGGAAAGAGTTTCAAAATATGTTTATTAATTCATATGGAAAGAGTTTTGAAACTCAGCGGGCATTAGAGGAACGGGCATTAGAAAACACAATAAAGAAATTTCATTCAAGTGCAAATGCCCAGGAATTGAGCAAGTATATGTTTGAACACTGGATTAAACCTCCAATATTTGAAGATTCAAAGCCTTTTTTTGATAAAAGTCCAATCCCCATTTATATTGTATCTAATATAGATACTGCTGATGTTATGAAGGCAATAGAATATCATAATATCATGCCGGCAGGGGTTTTTACATCAGAAGATGCAAAAGCATACAAGCCAAGAAAAGAGTTGTTTGAACTTGCGTTAAATAGAGCAGGTCTGAAAGCAGATGAAGTAATTCATATTGGAGATTCCATTAGCAGTGACGTCAGGGGGGCTAACGGAGTTAATATTAGAGCATTATGGTTAAATAGATTTGATAAAGAAGTTCCCGATGGGGTTGAGAGCATCGTTAGTTTATCAGATGCATTGGAAAGAGCAATTTTGAATTAGACTAATTCAAGTATTTTGGGTGGTTTTATAACACAAAATATATGGGAATTGCTAAACTGATTGAAATGCTTTCAAAGCAAGAGAAGAAAACCATTGTTTTGTGCGGTTAAGAAACTGTTTGCTTTGACTTAGTTGACGGCTTTCCCAAATTCGTGTAAGGTAAAAGGTAGAACAGACGGGCATCCGGAGGATGCAAAAAAGGAAGGGAAGGTATGGGTATATGGAACTGCCGATTTTTGAAAAGTATATTGACGGGTTAATTGAAAAAAGCACGCTGGACGTGCCGGCATGGAACATTGAGAAGGCGCGGGAAGGCAAGGCGGCGGGCTGGAATTACATTGACGGCTGTATGATACTGGCGCTTTTGGAGATTTACCGGGCGACGGGGGAGAAAAAGTATTATGAGTTTGCGGATGCTTTTATCGACCACAGGGTAAGGGAGGACGGAACGATTGTCGGTTATTCCGTGGAGGAGTACAACATCGACAACGTAAATGCGGGAAAGACGCTGTTTTCCCTGTATGAAATCAACGGGAAAGAGAAGTACCGTAAGGCAATCGACCTGATTTACAGCCAGGTGCAGAACCAGCCCCGGACGGAGGAGGGGAATTTTTGGCACAAGAAGATTTACCCTAACCAGGTTTGGCTGGACGGTATGTACATGGGTCAGCCTTTTTATATGGAATACGAAACAAAATTCAATGATAAGAAAAACTATGGTGATATTTTCCACCAGTTTGCCAACGTGGTGAAATACATCAGGGATGAAAAAACGGGGCTGTATTACCATGGCTACGACGCGTCCCGTTCCGTTTTCTGGTGCGATAAGGAAACCGGGCTTTCCCGCAATTTCTGGCTGCGGGCGCTGGGATGGTATTCTATGGCGCTTTTGGATACCCTGAACAAGTGTGAGCCGGGGGAGGACTATAAGCAGGAGTACGAAAACCTGAAAAAAGTGTTTGTGGACCTGACGGATTCCATGTTGGAATACCAGGATGAAAGCGGCATGTGGTACCAGCTTCCGGCGCTTGGGGGGAAAGAGCCGAATTATCTGGAAACCAGCGGGAGCGCGATTATGGCATATTCCCTGTTAAAAGGCGTGCGCCTTGGCTTTCTGCCCGAACGGTACAGGGAGTATGGGTTAAAGGCATTCCACGGGATTTGCGACAGGTACCTGAAGGAAAAGGACGGGAATTTAAGTTTGGGCGGCATCTGCCTGGTGGCGGGTCTTGGTCCTGCGGATAATACGAGAAGGGACGGCACATTTGAGTATTATATGTCGGAACCGGTGGTGGAGGATGATGCAAAGGGCGTAGGCCCGCTGCTTTTGGCTTATACGGAGATGCGCAGGCTGGAGCAGGAGTGAAAAACATACGGTTAAAAGTCTGTCGGGCGAATGGACTTGGAAAGGGAGGAATAAGATATGGCTTTGATGCATGTGGACTTTTTTTCGGACGTGCTCGGTATGTGTATGAATATGGACGTGATTCTGCCGCAGCAGACTCACGGGCAGATAGGTATGGAGGGAACGGATGCCGGCGGGCAGTATAAGACGGTGTATCTGCTGCACGGAATGAGCGACGACCATACCATTTGGCAGCGGAGGACCTCCATTGAACGGTATGCCAGTACGCTTGGCATTGCCGTGGTCATGCCCGCCACGCATCTTGGCTTTTACACGGATACGGTTTACGGTATGCGGTACTGGACGTTTATATCGGAGGAGCTTCCTGCCGTCTGCAGGGAGTTTTTCCCGCGTATGTCGGCAAAACGGGAAGATACGCTTGCCGCAGGGCTGTCCATGGGAGGGTACGGCGCATGGAAGCTGGCGCTGCGGGCAGGCGGTACGTTCGGCGCGGCGGCATCCCTGTCGGGGGCTTTGGATATCGTGGGAGATTACCAAAGAAACAGCGAAGCGGGGCTGCGGCAGCGGTTTGCATCGATTTTCGGAAGCGAGGAAGAACTGAGGGGCTCGGACAACGAAATCATGACGCTGGCGGATAAACTGGCGGCAGGAGACGGAAATCTGCCAAGGCTGTATGCATGGTGCGGAACGGAAGATTTCCTGTATGGCGGGAACCTGCTCGTGTGGGAGCATATGAAGAAGCTGGGCTATGACCTGACCTGCGAGCAGTCCGAAGGCGACCACCAGTGGAAGTACTGGGACAGGAAGGTGAAGGATGTGCTGCGCTGGTGGCTGGGGACGGATGCGGATTTGGAGTAGGAGCGGATAGTTTCGGACTGGGACGGGGAAGGAAGCTGCCATGGATAAGAAACAGGGATATGTGTGGTACATGGTATGGATACTGGCGAATGTGTTTTTCTTGACGGCAGGAATTTTCTTTTTCGGGGACCGGACGGATTTCTCCTTCCGCCAAAAAGAAGATTCCTTTTTGATTGGTGCCAGTTACATGACGATGAATAACGAATTTTATAAAATTATCGGGGAGGAAATTGCACACAGGGTGGAGGCGGAGGGGGACCGGATGGTGTTACGGGACCCGGCACTGGATGCGGAGCGGCAGAATATCCAAATTCAGGAGATGATGGATATGGGTATTGACGTGTTGATTGTCACCCCTGTGGATAAAGAACTGTTGACGGAAACTTTGGAGAAAGCCAAAAAACGGGGGATTTTCATTATTGTTTTGGATACCGGGGTGCAGGAAGGGGAATTGGCGGACTGTACCATCACTTCGGATAATTACCGGGCAGGGGAACTGGTGGGGGAGTATTTTCTTACCCGGCATGAAACAGCCAAAATCGTGGTCATGACACATGAGGCAACGAAATCAGGGCAGGAGCGGGTGCAGGGATTTTTGGATACGGTTGCCGGAAAGGCCGGTATGGAGATTGTCGGGGAAATCGAGTGTGAGGGACAGTTGGAGATTGCCATGCCAAAGCTGCGTCAAATGATGGAGGAAGGCATCCGGTTCGACAGTGTGTTCTGCCTGAATGACCTGGCGGGCGTGGGCGCGGCGGCAGCTTTGGAGGAACGGCATCTGCTGGACCGGGTGGATTTGTACGGGGTGGATGCTTCGCCGGATTCCAAGGCACTGATTGCGGAAGGAATGATGGCGGCATCGGCGGCGCAGTTTCCGTCGGAAATAGGAAGGGAAGCGGCGGATGCGGTTTACCGTCTGCTTAGGGGGGAACCGGTGGAAAAGGATATTTTAGTTCCGGTAGAGCTGATTACGCGGGAAAACGTGGAACAGTTCGGTATAGACCGGTGGCAGTAGGGGGGGATTCTATGAAGGAAAATCGGTTACCGGACATGGTGTTTGCATGGATGCTGAACCTGAATTTGTGGGTAATCCTTTTTATGGCGGGTATTATGGCGGCAAGCCTGTATGGGCATGTCCACGAAAATACGGCGTTGGATTTCCTGCAGGGAGTCGGCGGCATGACTTATGTTCCATGGAAAATCCCGGCGGCGGCGTTGCTGCTTTATGGCAGCCTGTTGTTTTTCCTCTGCATCAGGACAGATCATACGTTGTTATTTTATATGAAAACGGGAGCGGAAACCGGAATCAGCCTGCTGCTGGCCGGTTTGCTTCAATTTGGTTATACGGGGATGATTCTTCTTATTTTGGCCGACGTGGTCAGAAATATGGCAAACGTTAAACGGAAGTTTGCGCTACTCGGCGCAGTTTGTGCGGTGTATTTGCTGGCGGATTACCATTTGTTTTCCGGCCGGTACGGAATCATTCCCTTTGAGTCCTATTTGGATTATTACAGGGGCAGTGTCCGGTCCTTCCTGCTTGGGGCAAAGAATGTGCTGGCATCCCTGAATATATTGGTTTTCATCATCCATACGGCGCTGCTGATGCGCGAGCAGATGAGTGAAAAGGAGCGGATTCTTAGTCTGAACGAAAGTCTGAACAGGGTGAACGGGGAACTGCAGGAAGCAAACCGGCAGTTGGAGGAATATTCCAGGGAATCCGCAAAAAATGCCGAAACAAGGGAAAGAAACCGGCTGGCAAGGGAAATCCACGATACCCTTGGGCATACGCTGACCGGTATCATTACCGGTTTGGATGCCTGTATCACGCTGATGGATATCGTGCCGGAAGCCGTAAAGGAGCAGCTTTCCGTGATTGCGGATGTGGCAAGGAAGGGAATGACGGATGTCAGGCGGTCGGTGAAAGCGCTGCGCCCGGATGCCTTGGAGAAGATGGAATTGGAAAAGGCGCTGGAGCAGATGATGGAGGAAACCAAGAAGGCTTCCGGAATCGAAATCGAATACTGCTGTTCGGCGGAGCTGAACCATTTTAACAAGGATGAGGAAGAAATTATTTACCGGATCATACAGGAAAGCATTACCAATGCCATCCGTCACGGAAAGGCAGGACGTATCCTGATTGCCATCAGCATGGAATATAACATTCTGTATATATGGATTAAGGATAACGGCATTGGTTGTACGCATATTGAGAAAGGGTTTGGACTGCATCATATGGAGGAACGTCTTGGGATGCTCTACGGAAGCCTGAACTGTTTTTGCGACAACGGTTTTGTACTGGAAGCAAGCATTCCCATCCGGTGGGGAGAGGTGGTGTGACATGATTAAGATATTAATTGCGGACGACCAGGAGCTGATTCGTCAAAGCCTGTCCATCATATTGGGAAACGAAACGGATTTTGAAGTGACGGACACGGTATCCAACGGAGTGGAAGTGGTCAGGAGCGTCAGGAAGAACAAACCGGACGTCATACTGATGGACATACGGATGCCGGAAATGGACTGGGTAGTCTGCACACAGATTATCAAGGAAAATTATCCTAACATAAAAATCATTATCCTGACCACATTTGACGATGACGAATATGTGTTCAATGCCCTGAAAAACGGTGCAAGCGGGTATCTGTTAAAGGGTGTTTCCATGAAGGAACTGGCGGAAGCCGTGCGCAAGGTACACGAAGGGACTGCCATGATTAACGGTGATATCGCATCCAAGGTGGTGAAACTGTTTTCCCAAATGGCGCAGTCCAACATTACCATACGGGTGGACGAAAGCAGTGTGGCGGATTTAAAGGAAACGGAGTGGAGGATTACCGCCTTGGTGGGAAGCGGCATGTCCAATAAGGAGATTGCCGCTAAGCTAAATCTTTCGGAGGGAACGGTAAGGAACGGGCTGAGTACGATTCTCGGCAAGCTGGCGCTGCGCGACCGGACACAGTTAGCCATTTGGGCGGTGCAGACGGGGGCGGTAAACCGGGTATTCGGGGAAGAAAGGTGACGGCGTGGACAAAACGGGAAAGAAAAACATAAGGTATTTTTTTGCCGGGGCAGGGCTTTTGCTGGCTGCGCTTGCGCTTATGGGAAGTGGCAGGAGGAGCGGAACCGGACGGGAAGATGTGATAACGGTGGGGGTATTTTCCGACAGTTATTGGGAAGTGCAGAACGGATATTCCTATCGGATTTTGGAGGATGCCATAGCTTTGTTTGAAGAACGCCGGGAAGGCGTCAGGGTGGAATATGTCAGCGGGATATTGAAAGAAGATTATCCGGAATGGCTGGCGGAACAGATGATTTTGGGAAAGACGCCGGATGTATTTTTGGTCTTCGGCGGAAATTTTCATGATATGGCGGAAATTGGTGCACTGAAAGACTTGGGGGACTTTATGGGGCAGGACGGCAGTTTTTCAACGGGGGAATTTTATTCTTCCGCCCTTGCCTGCGGGGAATATGCGGGGAAACAATATGCGCTTCCTTATGAGTGTGCGCCGAAACTGATGTTTGTCAATAAAACGATTTTGGATGCGGAAGGAATCGGCATCCCGGAGGAAGACTGGACATGGGAGGAGTTTTACGGAATCTGTAAAGCCGTAACGAAGGATACGGACGGGAACGGGACGTTGGACCAGTTCGGCTCCGTTGGCTATACATGGTCGGAAGCGTTTGATTCCAACGGGGTAGAGTTGTTTGACCAAAATGGGACGGAATGTTACCTGACGGACGAACGGGTGCGGGAAGCCATTGTGTTTTTGGAAAAACTGGAAGGGCTGTACGGCGGATACCATGTGACGGACAGAGATTTTGATTTGGGAAGGGTGGCATTCAAGCCTATGCTTTTTTCCCAGTACCGGGCATATAAGCCATATCCCCTGAGCATAAAGAAATATTCCGGTTTTGAATGGGAATGCATTTCCATGCCTTCCGGTAGCAGCGGTGAAAACATCGGAAAGCTGGACACGCTTTTGGTGGCTATGTGGGAAAATACGCCGAATGAAACATATGCGTGGGAATTTATGAAACTTCTTACGTCGGAGGAACAGATCCAGTCGGAGATATTCACTTATTCGGAAGGGGTATCCGTACTGCGGAAAGTGACGGAATCGGACGAAACCCTGAAACGGTTAATAGACAGTTCGGGCGAAGGCAGCGGTTTGCGCTTGAAGGCGCTAAGCGATGCGGTGGAACATGCGGTTGCGGCTTCCGGATTCCGGAATTACGGGGAGGCCGTGGCGGAAGTGGATAAGGCGGTAAACAGTATCATGGACGGGAACGCGAACATCAGTATGGAACAGATTATATGGAATCGGGAAATTAACAATTTCCTGAAAGAACAGAGGGAAAGATGACGGCAGTCATGTAAGAAGTGACAAATGTCACGGGAAAAAGGTGACACATGTGAGATGAACATGTGCCGCCTTTTTTATATACTTGTCTTACAGATAAGGACAGATGGCATATCGGACAGAAGGAGGGAAAAAGATGAGGTATGTAGTATTGGTCAGCCATGGCAGACTGGCATGCGGGCTGCACAGTGCGCTGGATATGCTGGCGGGGGAAGGAAGGGAGGATATCCTTTCGGCAGGTCTTGAAAACGGCATGGGTGCGGATACTTATGCGCAGAAGTTGGGGGAATGCTTAGGAGCGGTGGGGCAGGAGGATGAAATCCTGTTGTTCGGCGATTTGGTAGGCGGTTCCCCGCTGACAACGGCAGCGGATGTCATTGCAAAGAAGGGCTTGTTAAAACAGACCGTGATGTTTGGCGGAATGAGCCTTCCGCTGGTATTGAGCGCCGTGTTGATGAAAGACGGCATGGAATTAAGGGAACTTCCGGGGGTGTTGATTCCCGAAGCAAGGGAAGAATTAAAAGAATTTCGGATTACGGGCGAAGATTCAGAGGATGATATTTAAGGAGGAAAAGAAGATGGCAGTTTCATTTATTCGTGTGGATGACCGTATGATTCATGGACAGACCTGCACCAGATGGGCATTGGAATATCCTTGTGACGGACTGCTTGCGGTAAATAATGCGGCGGCGGGTAATTCCGTCCTAAAGGCGGCATATAAGAGCGCCAGCGGAAAAAAGACTTTTGTGTGGACGCTGGAGGAATTTAAGGAAAAGAGTAAAAAGGTACTGGAGTCCAAGGACCAGTATTTCCTGATTACCAAAAACCCGTTGGACATGGAAAAGATTTTAGTGGAACAGGGATTCCGGCCGGGAATTTCGGAAGTGATTATAGGTCCCTGTAATGACAGACCGGGAACCACGAAACTTGGCAATAACCAGTCCATTACGCAGGAAGAAGCGCAGGCACTGGAGAATATCATGAATGCCGGTTACAATGTGGAGTTTGCCCTGTTAAAGGAAGAAGCGATTGGAAACTGGAAGAAATTCAGGGGACAGTTTGGCTTCCACTGATGAGGGAAAAGCATCGGCCCGGAGCACATTCCGTTGGCGGGAGGCGTGACGGGACGGATTGGAGTGCGGAATGGAGGAAAAAGTATGGAAATCAGTTGGTTACAGGCAGTTATTTTAGGGTTGTTCGCATGTTTGGCGAGTATGCCGGGGCTGGGAGGCACTTCCATCGGTAATTATACGTTGGGAAGGCCGCTGATCGGCGGGTTGGTATGCGGTGTTGTTTTGGGGGATGTTACGACAGGCGTTTTGGTAGGCTGTGCCATGCAGGTGGTTTATATCGCACTGGTCACACCGGGCGGAACGGTATCGGCGGATGTACGTGCCGTCAGCTACATAGGAATTCCGCTGGCAATGGTAGCGCTGCAAAGCTACGGGCTTTCGGCGGATTCTACGGAAGGTGCGGCATTGGCAACTTCTTTCGGTACTATGGTAGGTACTTTGGGAACCGTATTGTTTTACGGGACGGCGACCATAAACCTCTTGTGGCAGCATATCGGATGGAAGGCCGTGGAAAAGCGGCAGTATAAAAAGCTGTATTTGGTTGACATGGGACTGCCCTGGATTTCCCATCTGGTCTGCTCTTTGGTTCCAACCATGATTATGTGTAAACTGGGGGCAAATGTGGTGGAGGTTATTAAAACGGCGCTTCCCATGGACGGGATTGCCATGAAGACACTGTTTACGGTGGGCGCATTGCTTCCTTGTGTGGGGATTGCCATTTTGTTAAAGCAGATTGTGAAAGCCGCGGCGGATTTTATCCCTTTCCTGTTCGGTTTCGTACTGGCGGCTTCCATGGGAATCAATTTGGTATCGGCAACGGTAGTGGCGGGAATATTCGCTATTATCATTTACAGGATTAAGATGCTTTCCGCAAGAAAACCGGAGTATGCCGGCGGTGCGGAGGATGACGAGGAGGAAATCTGAGTATGGAGAAAAAAGTGGAACGGAAATTATCGAAAAAAGCCTTATTGAAATCTTTCCATAACTGGTATTATGGACATCTGACCTGCTTCTCGCAGGAGCATATGCAGACATTCGGATATCTGTGCGCCATGCTTCCGCTGGTGGAGGAATTGTATAAGGATGAGGACGAAAAAGCAAAAGCGGTGAATACCTATACGGCATTCTTCAATACGGAACCGCAGCTTGGCACGGTCATCGTAGGTATGACCGCAGGACTGGAGGAAGCCAGGGCAAACGGGGCGGACGATGTGGACGAGGAGACCATCAACAGTCTGCGTGCCGGCCTTATGGGACCCGTGGCAGGCATTGGCGACTCGCTGATTGTAGGAACCGTCATTCCCATCCTGCTTGGGATTGCCATGGGCATGTCCACGGGCGGTTCCCCCCTTGGCGCCGTTTTCTATATTCTTGTGTGGAACCTGTTTGCTTATTTTGGCATGAAATTCCTTTACTTCAAGGGATACCGTTTGGGCGGAAAAGCCGTGGATTTCCTAATCGGCGCACAGGGCGAGGCACTCCGGGACGCTGTTTCCACCCTTGGCGGCATCGTGATTGGGGCAGTGGCGGCAACCTGGGTAAGCGTCAAGACATCCCTGCAGTTGTTTAACGAGTCGGGCGAAGCGTATTTGGTATTGCAGAACAAGCTGGACGAAGTGTTTCCAGGCCTGCTGACGGCGGCTTTTATCATTGTCTGCTGGTTTTTGATGGCAAAAAAGAAAATGTCCCCCATTAAGGTAATGCTGCTTTTGGTGGTTGTGGCTTTTATCGGTGTGCTGGTCGGATTCTTCAATCCTGGTCTGGCTTATTAAAACAGGAGGAACGGAAGGGGGAAAGAATCCGTGAAATGCAGAATGCTTTGTTTGGACTTGGACGGGACGCTGCTTACGGACGGGAAAGCAATTGGGAGGGCGGACAGGGATGCCATCCGCAGGGCTGCGGCTTCGGGCGTGAAAGTCGCGCTGGTTACCGGAAGGATGCCGGCTGCCACGGATTCCGCCGTCGTCCAACTGGGTATTCCGTGTATCCGTGCATGTAATGCGGGAACCTATATCCTGAAAGGGGAACAGTGTATCCATGCGGAATATTTGCCGGTTAAGTCCATGATGGGAATTTATGAAAGTATCCGTCCTTTCGGAATTCCGCTTTGGATTTTCCGTGACAGGCAATGGTTTGTAACGGCAAAAGACCGGTTTGTGGAGGAGGAAGAAACCTTAATCCATTACGGGGCGGAAACCGTGGATGTGGAAATACTTGCCCGGAAATGGGAAATAGAACATACCGGACCGAATAAAGTGCTGGTAGGGACGGAACCTTTGCTGGTACAGGAGATATATGGGATTCTGCGCAGCCGGAAGGATGCGGATATGGCCTGTTCCTCAGAGAACTTTTTGGAGATATTCCCAAGGGGAATGAATAAAGGAAAGGCGCTCCGGCTGATCTGCGGAGAAGAAGGTGTGGATGTTAGGGAAACCATGGCTTTCGGGGATCAGGAACTGGATATTCCGATGCTGGAGGAAGCGGGGATTGCGGTTGCCATGGGAAACGGGATTGCGGAAATAAAGCGTAGGGCGGATTTTATTACAAAAACAAATAATGAATCGGGGATTGCCCATGCGCTGGAGCATTACCGTGATTTGTTTTAGGGGTACGAAAAGGATAACCGGAAATGCGGTTAGTGTGATTGGACAGAAAGGAAGGATTGATATGGTTTGTTTTACGTTTACCGTAAAGGATGAAATGGGGCTTCATGCAAGACCTGCGGGACTGCTGGTAAAGGAAGCAGGGAAATGCAGCAGTAAGGTCACAATAAAGAAAGGGGAAAAAACGGGGGATGCCAAGCGCATTTTCAATATTATGGGACTATCCGTGAAAGGCGGCGAGGAAGTGGAAATCATGGTAGAGGGGGAAAAGGAGCAGGAAGAAGCGGCGGTTTTGGAGCGCTTTGTTACGGAACATATTTAAAGGATGGCTTTGGGGAACAATGGAGGTTGAATATGCAGACTTATAGTGGAAAACCGGTCTTTTCGGGGATTGCCATCGGGCAGATACGGATACTGAGGAAAGAAGAAAAGAATGTGTTCCGGAGTCATGTGGACAATGTGGAGCAGGAAACCGTAAGATTGGAACGGGCGGTGGCGGAAGCGGATGACCAGCTTAAGAAGCTGTACGGGAAAGCGCTTTTGGAAGTAGGGGAATCGGGTGCAGCAATTTTTGAAGTCCATCAAATGATGCTGGCAGACCAGGATTACCAAGAGTCCATACTGAATATCATCCGTACCCAGCAGGTGAATGCGGAATATGCGGTGGCGGTTACGGCGGATAATTTTGCGGATATGTTTGCCACGATGGACGATGCATACATGAAGGAACGGGCTGCGGATGTCAGGGATATTTCCGAACGTCTGATCTCGGTTCTGACGGAAGAAGAAAAAGAAACGGTGAATGCCAATGTCCCGACCATTATTGTAGCGGAGGACTTATCCCCCAGCGAAACGGTACAGATGGACAAAAAAAACGTCCGCTCTTTCGTAACCCGTCACGGTTCTTCCAATTCCCATACGGCGATTTTGGCAAGAACCATGAATGTTCCGGCGTTAATCGGTTTGGATTATGACGAAGGGATGGACGGAAAGAAAGCGATCGTGGACGGTTTTAAGGGAACACTCATCGTGGAACCGGATGAGGACGTTTTGGCACAGTATGAGGAAATGGCGGCGAAAGAGGAAGCAAAGCGGCTTCTTTTGCAGGAATTAAAAGGGAAGGAAACGGTAACGCAAGGCGGAAGGAAAATCAGGCTTTACGCCAATATCGGGGGCATCGGCGACCTGCAGTCCGTCATGGGCAACGATGCCGCGGGAATCGGATTGTTCCGCAGCGAATTCCTGTATTTGGAGAAAGAGGATTACCCGACCGAGGACGAACAGTTTAAAATCTACCGTTCCGTGGCGGAAACAATGGCAGGCAGGACGGTCATTATCCGGACTTTGGATATCGGGGCGGATAAACAGATCGGTTATTTCGGCTTGGAAAAAGAAGAAAATCCCGCCATGGGATACCGTGCCA
Organism: uncultured Kineothrix sp.; assembly: GCA_910587275.1. Taxonomy (GTDB): domain Bacteria; phylum Bacillota; class Clostridia; order Lachnospirales; family Lachnospiraceae; genus Kineothrix. Next base: position 4,007 of record CAJUMD010000049.1, on the reverse strand, counting down.
TCCGTATCTGCCTGAAACGCACCGATATTTTTAAAACACAGCTGAGAGCGCTGTACCGTGCAAGCGCCTACGGGAAAATCGGTATCATGTTTCCTATGATTATTTCGGTTGACGAAGTAAGGCGTATTAAGGAAATCGTGGAAGAAGTGAAACAGGGGCTTACGGAGGACGGCATTGCTTACGGGGATGTGGAGCTCGGCGTTATGATAGAAACCCCCGCAGCGGTGATGATCAGTGAGGAATTGGCGGCGGAAGTGGACTTTTTCAGCATTGGGACGAATGACCTGACCCAGTATACGCTTGCCATTGACAGACAGAATGCAAAACTGGACGATATCTATGACGCGCATCATCCGGCAGTGCTCCGGATGATAAAGATGGTCATTGATAACGGACATAAAGGCGGCGCCTGGGTAGGAATCTGCGGTGAACTGGGTGCGGACCTGACCCTGACGGATACGTTTGTGGAAATGGGCGTTGACGAATTGAGCGTTTCCCCTTCCTGCATCCTGCCCGTCAGGAAAAAAATACGGGAACATCAATAACACCATTCCCCATCGGTACAAAACAGCATGGGCGGGAGTTCTTTGCGTGGCGGCGGCAGCGGAATTGCCGTCCCGCAAAGAACTCCCGCCCTGAACCGCTTCTTCTTTATGAAATCTTTTTTTAAAATCTTCATCGGAAACCTTCATCCGGCGTTTTGGGGAAAGGAATGGTTGACGGTATCGTCAAATTCGTGTAAGGTAGAAAACAAGGAACTGCGTTTAAAGAAGAACAGTGGAGAGGGAAATGGCAATGACGGCAGGGCTTCCCATGGGGATTGAAAATTTTAAGGAAATGCGTACAAGGGGATATTACTACGTGGACAAGACAGGACTAATCAGGGATTTAATAAAGAACATGGGGAAGGTAAATCTGTTTACGCGTCCCCGGCGTTTCGGAAAAACCCTGAATATGAGTATGCTGAAATATTTTTTTGAAACCGGGTGCGACGGTATGCTTTTTGAAGGATTGGAAATTGCAGGAGAGAAGGAACTTTGTGAAAAGTATATGGGGAAATTTCCGGTCATTTCCGTCAGCTTAAAGGGGGTAAGCGGCAGAAATTTTGATGAGGCCAAGGGAATGCTGCGTACACTGATTGGAAAAGAGGCGCTGCGATTCCAGTTTCTTATGCAGGAAGGCAGCTTTTTGGAAGCAGAGAGCAAACGGTATGCGGCATTAGTCCGTGTAAATGATGAGGGTGAATTTACCATGTCGGACGGGCTGTTAAAAGACAGTCTTTTGATGCTGTCGCAGATTTTGCAGAAACATTATGGGCAGCAGGCAATTATACTAATTGATGAATATGATGTGCCGCTCGATAAAGCGTATCATTATGGATATTATGACGATATGTCGGAATTGCTGAAGGCGCTGTTCGGTCAGGGGCTAAAATCCAATGACAGCCTTTATTTTGCAGTACTTACCGGATGTCTCAGGGTATCAAAGGAGAGTATTTTTACGGGACTGAATAACTTTAAAGTATATACGGTTAAAGATGTACGCTATAATGAATATTTTGGATTTACGGATCAGGAAGTTAGGGAAATGCTGGGATATTATGGACTTATGGAACATTATGATGCCGTAAAGGAGTGGTATGACGGTTACCGATTTGGGGATTTGGGAATTTACTGTCCATGGGATGTTGTGAATTACTGTGGGGACCTGCGGGACGGAAATGCCGTGAAACCGCAGAATTACTGGGTGAATACGAGCAGTAACGACATCATCAGAACATTTGTGGACAAGGCGAACTCGGCGACACGCAGTGAAATAGAATGTTTGATTGGAGGCGGCAGTATTACAAAGGAAATATACCAGGAGCTGACATACCGGGATTTGGATTCCAGGATTGACAATCTGTGGAGTATCCTTTTTACGGCGGGCTACCTGACACAGCGCGGAAATGACGGCGACAGGACGGAACTTGTAATTCCGAACAGGGAAATCCGTACTGTTTTTATCCGGCAGATACGGGAATGGTTTGACGGAGAAACGGCAAAAGACAGCGGAATGCTGAAAAGGTTTTGTATGGCGTTTTTGGAGAATAATACTGCCGCTATTGAGGAAGGATTTACTTCTTACTTAAAAAAGACGATAAGCATCCGTGATACAAGTGTGAAAAAAGAAAGAAAAGAAAATTTTTACCATGGCATCCTGCTTGGTATCTTGGGGCATATGGATGGCTGGAATGTCAGGTCGAACGCGGAGGCGGGGGATGGCTACAGCGATATTACGGTAGAATTGGAAGATAAGGATACCGGTATTGTGATAGAGATGAAATACGCCGAAAATGCCGGGTTTGAGAAAGCGTGCAGTGAGGCGGCAAAACAGATTCGGGAAAAAAATTATGAGCAGGCGCTATTGGACGACGGCATGAAAACCATTTATAAATATGGTATCGCATGTTATAAAAAACGGTGCAGGGTGGTTTCGGTGTAAGAACGGCGGAAGGATAACGGGGGACAAAAAAGCCGGGAACATCCGGTATCAGGAAGGGAACACGGAAGATGGACAGCAGGGATTTTGACTTTCAAAGGATTGCGGAGGGGTATAAAAAACGTCCTTTTTTGCATAAGCAGGTGGTGGAGCGGTTTGGGATGGAGGTTACGGGACGGTCATTTTCCCGCGGTTTGGATATGGGATGCGGCGCGGGGCTGTCTTCCAAAGCTCTGAAACGGATCTGTACCCATGTGACAGGGGCGGACATTTCGCCGGAGATGATACGGGTTGCCAAAGAGGTATGCGGGAAAATGCCGGGGTATGATTTTATCGTAAGCCGGGCGGAGGAAATCCCTGCCGTGGGCGGAAAATATGATATCGTTACGGCGGCAGGCGTCATCCAATGGGTGGACAGGGAGCCTTTTTTAAGAAACCTCGCAGACATTATGGAGGAGCGGGGATATGTCCTGATTTATGATTTTGCCATATCGGACCAAATGAAAGGGACGCAGGGCGGGGAGTATGCCGCCTGGTGGAAAGAACAGTATTTAAAGGAATTTCCGAAACCGTACCGGAACGAATATGTTTGGACGAAAGAGGATGTGGAGCCTTACGGTTTTTCCATGCTGGGACAGATACGGTACGGGATGGAATATGAATTTGATATGGATTCTTTTGTGGATTTCATGATGATACAGTCCAATGTGAATGAGAAAATCGAAAAAGGAATGCGGGAAGCGGGGGAAGTGCGGGAATGGTTTGTGCGGTCTTTGGAGCCGGTGTTCCGTTCTCCTGCAGGACGGGAAAAGAGAACGTTTGTTTTTACGGGGTATAGTTGGTATATGGCGCCAAAATGCAACAGAAGGGTTAACTGAAACCGAAAATTGATTTCCGTGCGGTTCCGGATGAAATGTTTGATTTCTCCCGCGGAGCATGATATGATGAGTAAAAACTCAGAAAGGGGATTTGTATATGAGACGATATGTTATGTTTGCATAGCACTGGCTATTGCAAAAAAAGAATTGCCATAGCCAATGCTATTCCTAAAAATAAAAATTTAGGGAGGCAGACATGGGCTATAGGAAAGCAGAAGAAATTCTGCCGGTTGAAATCATAGAGTTGATACAGCAGTATATTGACGGGGAAAGTATTTATATCCCGCGCAAGTCATCCCGTAGAAAAGCATGGGGAACAGGCACGCAGATTAAGCAGGAACTTTTGAGGCGGGACAAGCAGATTTACGAGGATTATCTTGCGGGAAGCAATACAGGGGAATTAGCCTGTAAATATTTTCTGTCAGAGAAAAGCATACAGCGAATTCTGAGAACGCAAAGGTAGTAAAATGCAAATGTATTCCTGAAAAAGGAAAGAGTAAAAGAATGGGCCGATACTTGGTATTGGCTCATGTTTTATCCAATTCATAGCCAAAAAAGGCTGTGCGGTTACACATTTTGATATCTCGCAGCCCATGATAGATAAGGCAAAGGAATTGGCGGAAAAAGAAGGAGTTCTTGACAAAATAA
>CAJUMD010000048.1:19746-23480 GCA_910587275.1 uncultured Kineothrix sp. | reverse complement strand
TCATTTTTACAACAACTTTTTAATTCCGTTCAGCCGGAAGGCTGAACTGTTACGGATTTCCGTGTTTTCTGCGAATCCCCCATTGTAAATAAATCTGAAAAATGATAAGATAGAAAAAGATATATAAATGGTGTGAAAATAACAGAATGAAGGTATGACGGAAGGTAATTTTTGAAGTTTCGGGATGAAACATATTTTGGGATTTCAGAAAAGCGGAAAACGATTATTTGGAGGAAAGAAAATGGACAATTTCATGGATAAGATTGCGCAGAAACTCGGGGCGCAGGAAGCAATACGGGCGAATGCGGCAGCCGATGCGGCACAGATAGAAAAACTGCAATCGCAGGTGGCGGAATATGATGCCTGTACGAAGGAAATGCGGAAACTGAACCTGCGTGTTGCCGAAAACGAGCAGAAGTTAAAAGAACTTTTGGACAGCAGCAACAAGCAGATACGGGATGCTTTGGAAAAGAGCGCCACACAGTTGGGACAGCTTTTGGAAAAGAGCACCCTTTATATACAGAGCCTGACCGATGAAGGAATCATGAAAATCCAAAAGATACAGGACAGGACCAGGGAACATGCGGGAAAAGAAAACAGTGCCCAAATGCAGGAGCTGCTGGACGGATTGACGGAAAAAGAAAGTGAAGTGCAGGGGCTTTTGCAGGAATTAAAGGGCAGCGACGTGGAAGCGCAGAAACTGCTTCAGGAACTGAAAGCCAATAACGGGGAAGTGCAGAGACTGCTGCAGGAACTGAAAGCGAAAGACGGCGAAGTGCAGAAGCAGTTGCAGGAATTAAAAACGGAAGACGGGGAAGTGCGCAAAATCCTGCAGGAATTAAAAGGAAGCGACGGGGAAGTATGCAAGATGCTGCAGGAAATCAAAGGAAGCGACGGGGAAACGCGCAAGGCTTTGCAGGAATTAAAAACCGGCGAAGGTGAGATGCGTAAACAGTTGCAGGAACTGAAGGGCAGCAGCGGCGTGCAGGAGCTGCTGGAAGAACTGAAAGGCGGCAATACGCAAGCGCAGAAGGAACTTCAGGAAAAGGAAGATGAAATCCGCCGTCTTTTGGAGGAAATGAAAGAACTTTTTGCAGGCGACCGAGAGAAAACAGAAGAACTCTTTAAACAGTCCGATGATTTTGCGCACAAGGAAAACGTAAAAGTATACCGTAATGTGCAGGCTGTGGTAGTGGAAGAACTGGAGAAACAGACGCAGACCATTATGGAAAATGAGCGCAGGGCGGCGGATAAGAGCAGGAAAATGTTTTTCCTCAACATCGTTACGCTTGCCGCAGCGGTGGGGAACCTGATTCTTTTGTTCGCACGCATGACGGGAAATATGTAAGCGGATGAAAAGCACGGATAAGACAGGAGGACGGATATGGGGAAACTGAGCTGGAAGCCGGGAAATATGTTGTATCCGCTGCCGGTGGTTTTGGTCAGCGTGGCGGACCGGGCGGGTGAAAAAAACATAGTTACGGTGGCATGGGCAGGTACCGTCTGCAGCGATCCCCCGATGGTATCCATATCGGTCAGACCGGAGCGGTATTCTTACCATATGATAGAGGAAACGGGGGAATTTGTCATAAACCTGACCACAAAGGATTTGGCGTTTGCCACGGATTACTGCGGCGTGGTCAGCGGCAGGGATGTGGACAAGTTCGCAAAGATGAAGCTCACCCCGTTAAAGGCGGACGTGGTAAAAGCTCCGTTAATTGCCGAAAGTCCCGTGAACATCGAATGTGTGGTGGAGGAACGCAAAGCCCTGGGCACCCATGACATGTTTTTGGCGAAAGTGGTGGCCGTCCATGCCGACGAAGCGTACATGGACGATAGGAACCGCTTCCATTTTGAAAGGGCAAATCCCATCGTATATTCCCACGGCTCTTACATGGCGCTGGGGGAAACATTGGGCAGCTTCGGATACAGTGTCAGGAAAAAATAATAGTACATTCGATAGGAGCCGGTGTTAAGCACCGGCTCATTTAGTGGGCAGCAGGCTTCCCCTGACGACGGAATCCGCCCCGTATTTTTTCCGTATGGCATCCAATGCCTGGTCCAGCTTCTGCTGCTTGGCGGAGGAAACGGGAACCTGCTGCGGGGAGGGAGGGGTTTCCGTGCCGGAAGGAAGGTCAAACAGGCTTAACTGCACCGGTTCGTCTTTGGACACCAGCTTGGAGGTACGGATGCCAAGGAGCCGTATGGGGACACCGTCCCACAGTTCATCAAACAGAAGGCAGGCGGTCCGGTAAATGGTATCGGTGGTACAGGTCGGCGTTTGGAGTGTCGTTTGGTGGGAAACCGACCGGAAGGTATGGTACTTGATTTCCGTACTTACCATTCCTGCCAACTGGTCGGATTTCCGCAAACGTCCTGCCACGCTTTCCGCAAGGGAAAGAAGCGCCCGGTACGCATCCTCTTTGGTACAGGCATCCTCCCGTAAGGTAACGGAATTGCCAATCCCTTTGACCTCCGGCGCTTCCGTAAGCACGGTGGAATCATCTATGCCGTTTGCATATTCCCAAAGGGTAACGCCATGGCTTTTTAAATGAGCGGACAGGATATCCTTATCGGCGCACGCCAAATCCCCGATGGTAAGAATCTCCAGCTTCCGCAGTACCTCTACGCTGGAATGCCCGCACATAAACAGCGAGGAAACCGGAAGCCCCCACATTTTCTCCTGAATCTCGTCATGAAAAAGCGTATGGACCAAATTCGGCTTCTTAAAATCCGACGCCATCTTCGCCAGCACCTTCCGGTCCGAAATTCCGATATTCACGGTATACCCGAATGTTTCATAAATACGGTCCCTGATTTTCGTTGCGGCTGACACTGGTTCCCCGTACCGCTTTGCCACCGTCGTATAATTCATATAACACTCATCCACGCTGACCTGCTCGATATCGGGGCAGATATCCAAAAGAAATTCCATCAGTTCCGCAGAGCGCTTATGGTAAAGTCTTTGATCCGGCGATTCCAGGATAAGATGCGGACACTTCCGGAACGCATTCACAATCGGTTCTCCCGTCGTTACGCCGAACGCCTTCGCAGGAATCGACTTCGCCAAAACAACTCCATGTCTTTTTTTCATATCCCCGCCAATTATGGAGGGAATTTCCCGCAAGTCCACGGCGGACCCGTCCGCTAAATTTTTCAGTGCACTCCAGCTTAGATAGGCAGAGTTCACGTCAATATGAAAGATAATCTGTTCCAAAGGAGGTGCTCCTTTCTGTGTGTGGGGGGTGAAAAGGGGGGACGCGGGCGGAAAAGTGTAAGTCCCGTTCCGACACGCTTCCGCTCGACGTCAAACGCAGCGGTACTAAGATGCCAAAATACGGCATCTAAGTACCGGCGTTTTCCAACGGTCTTCACGGGACTTACACTTCCCCGCCCGCTGTACTTCACAGGCTCCACGCACGGAAAGGGAGGCGGGGGTAATTGTGAGTGTCCGGTGCGTCTGAAATAGATTCCCGATTCTCCCTGATTTCTTTTCTCTCTTAATTAATTATAAGCAGTATGTATGATCTTCCGCTTAAGTCCATTAGCGTTTCCCAGCGGCGGAGCCGCTATGACTGTATGGGAATGTGAAGGCCAGCGGTGTGGGAGGGAGGGGCGGGGGGAGGGGATATTGTGAAGACCGTCGGAAAACGCCGGCACTTAGATGCCGTATTTTGGCATCTTAGTACCGTTGCGTTTGACGCCGAGCGGAAGCGTGTCGGAACAATATCCCC
>CAJUMD010000048.1:0-19736 GCA_910587275.1 uncultured Kineothrix sp. | reverse complement strand
CTCCCTCCCACACCGCGTCCCCCTCATCCTACCCCATACAGGAATATTTTAACACTCCGAACATTTTCTTTACAAGTAAAATAAATGCTGATAGAATGGATATGTTACAAAATTGTTACGGAAAGAGAAAGATTGGTATATTTTTGCCGGTTTTTGGAATAAATAAGGAAGACGATTGGGATAAGGGCATGATAAGGATGACAAAATATTATAAAAGGATGAAAATCAGGAAGATAAAGGTTGCGGTATTGGCAGTAATTGTCAGCATATTTTTTATCCCCGGATATATTAAAATAGAAAGTACGGGGGATAATATGTTTACGGTGGTGCTGAACGGGGAAAGCGTGGGCGAAGTCGCCGACCGGAAGACGGCGGAAGAATGTCTCAGACAGGCGCGCAGGATTGTGGCGGGCGACGGAGAGGAACTGGTGCTAATCGACAGCAATATGGAACTCGAAGGCAGGGAAGTGTTTTGGGGGCATATTGATGATGAGGAAACCGTGACCGGGCGTATGGTGCGGGTGCTCCAGGAGAACGTGAAACAGACACTCCACCGTTCCTATACGGTGAAAATCAATGAATATACGGTGAACCTTGCCAGCAAGGACGAAGTGCTGGAACTGCTCCATTCTTCCATTGACAAATATGATGCGGGGAAAAAATATGACGTGGAACTGGTGCTTGACCCCACACGGGAGTTAAACGTGCTTACTACGAATATTCTTTCCAGGGAGGAAAAGGAAGCGGAGCAGGAGGATGTGGACGTTTTTGCGCCCATTGGCATTAACGCCACGCTGGATGAGATGTTCAATGCGGTGGAACCGGCGGGAGAGAAGGATTTTTCCGATTATGATTTGGGATTGGTTTCCCTGGACTTCGGGGATGATGTGGAAGTGGTGGAATCTTATCTGGCGGAGGATGAGCTTACCCCTTTGGCGGATGCCATTCAGGAAGTGACGAAGGACCAGGAGAAAAACCAAATTTATGAAGTGGTGTCCGGCGACAGCCTGTCCAAGATTGCTTTGGAAAACAACCTTACCATTGAAAAACTGGTGGAAATGAATGAAAGCATCGAAAGCGAGAATTCCATGATCCGCGTGGGGGACGAGATCATCGTAACGGTGCCGGAACCGGAACTTTCCGTGGAACGTAAGGAAACACTGTATTATGAGGAAGACTATGAAGCGGAAATCATCTATGTGGATAACGATAACTGGTATACGACGGAAATGAAAACCTTACAGGAACCTTCGGCGGGGCACCGGAAGGTGGTGGCGGAAGTTTCTTACCGCGACCGCGCGGAAACGGACCGGGAGATTCTGAAGGAGGAAGTGACTTATGAGGCGGTACCCAAGATAGTGGAACGGGGTACAAAGATACCGCCTACCTATATCAAGCCAATTTCGGGAGGGAGACTGACCTCGAATTTCGGAAGGAGAAACCGTCCCACGAAAGGGGCAAGCAGTTACCACAAGGGCATTGACTGGGCGACACCCGTAGGAACAGCGGTTATGGCATCTTCGGCAGGTACCGTGGCGAAGGCGGGCTGGGGAAGCGGTTACGGTTATGTGGTATATATCAACCATGCGGACGGCAGGCAGACCAGGTACGGGCATCTGAGCAAGGTGCTGGTAACGGCGGGACAGACCGTATCACAGGGACAGAAGATAGCCCTTAGCGGCAATACGGGAGTCAGCACGGGACCGCACGTCCATTTTGAAATTTTGATTAACGGTTCACAGGTGAATCCGTTAAAGTATTTAAACTAAGGAAAAGCACCATTTACAAATGGGAAATTTATGGTATAATCATAAAGATGGATTGATGACATGCTTAAGTTATGCCGGAACAGACGGCATGGCTGGATTTTGAATAGAAGCGGCAGCCGTGCGGTATGTGCGGTTTCCGGACAAGAAAGTTTAAATAGAGGGTACGCCATGGAACAATATGCGATTAAAGGCGGAAATCCGTTGGTCGGCGAAGTGGAGATAGGCGGTGCGAAAAATGCAGCGCTTGCCATTCTTGCGGCCGCAACAATGACGGATGAAACCGTATTGATAGAAAACCTGCCGGACGTGCGTGACACGAAGGTACTGATTCAGGCAATGGAGAGCATCGGGGTTATCGTAAACCGTATTGACAGGCATACGGTGAAAATCAATGCCTCCCACATTCATGACTTAACGATTGAGGATGATTATATTAAGAAAATCAGGGCTTCCTATTATCTGCTTGGCGCCCTGCTTGGGAAATACAGGAAAGCGGAAGTATCCCTTCCGGGAGGCTGCAACATAGGCTTAAGACCCATTGACCAGCACATCAAGGGATTCCGGGCGCTTGGCGCCAATGTCAGGATTGAGCACGGGCTTATCATTACGGAAGCGGAGGAACTGCGGGGCAACCATATTTATTTGGACGTGGTATCCGTGGGGGCGACCATTAACGTCATGATGGCGGCTGCCATGGCGACGGGCAAAACGACCATTGAAAATGCGGCGAAGGAGCCTCATGTCGTGGACTTGGCAAACTTCTTAAACAGTATGGGGGCGGACATTAAAGGCGCCGGTACGGATGTCATCCGCATCAAGGGTGTGTCGAAGCTCCATGGAAGCGAATATACGATTATCCCCGACCAGATAGAAGCCGGAACGTTTATGTTTGCGGCTGCAGTAACGAAGGGTGACGTGACCGTAAAGAACGTTATCCCCAAGCATTTGGAATCCATCAGTGCGAAACTTTTGGAAATCGGCTGCGAGGTGGAGGAATCGGATGATGCCGTCCGCGTGGTGGCAGCGAAGCCTTTGGGGCATACCCATGTGAAAACCCTTCCTTATCCGGGTTTTCCCACGGATATGCAGCCGCAGATTGTGGTGGCGTTGGGATTGTCAACGGGAACCAGTATCGTGACGGAGAGTATTTTTGAGAACCGTTTTAAATATGTGGATGAACTGACCCGTATGGGTGCGAACATTAAGGTGGAAGGAAATACTGCCATCATTGACGGAGCGGAGAGGTATACAGGGGCAAGCATTACTGCGCCCGACCTGCGTGCAGGGGCGGCGCTTGTGATTGCGGGGCTTGCCGCGGAGGGGGTTTCCGTTGTGGATGATATTAAATTCATTGAGCGCGGGTATGAGGACTTTCATATCAAGCTCCAAAGCCTTGGGGCACAGATTGATAAAGTAAATACGGAACGCGAACTGCAGAAGTTTAAACTGAAAGTCGGCTGACGGTAGGAGCCGGGACGTGGCAGTGGTGCGGAGGATGCCGGAAAGGGTGTGGCGCTTTCCGGCTTTTTTTGCGTGCAGGCACCCAAATATGAGTTGGGTAGATATTGTCTTCATTGATTTGTCCGTGGAACCATACCATGTCTGTAAGTAAATATTTCAATATCATAAGTTAAAAATAAGCTAAAAAATAATAGAAAGAAAAATAAAACATGCAATTTTTGGTATAATATGCACATAATTAAAAGACGTATTTCGTTAAAAACTCCCAATGTACACTATTGACTTAATTTGATAGAATTTAAGTAATTAAATAGAACTTTAATAGTTCTTAAAATATTTAGCTAAATAAAGCTAAAAAGAAGGGAGAGAGAAAGGAGCAATGAGAAAAAGAGTAAGACAATGTGCACTTTTTATGAGCGCGGCGATGCTGTTTTCGAGCTTTTGGGGTGCATGGGGAATGGCAGCTTACGCGGAAGAAAATCCTCCGTCAGTGGGGGCGGGAACGTCTCCGGGAACGGATGGAAGGTCGGAGGTGAAACAGCCTGCGGCGGCAGACGGATTGGCTCCGGTAACGGCAGAACAGCAGGATACGGCCGGGTTGGACAAGACGGCGCCGGGAGGCGCAAAGCCGGTATCGGCGAATGTGGCGCTGAAAGTGCCCGTGAAAACCGATACGGCAACGATTGCGGAAGATGTGGACGGCGCGCTGGCAGTGATTCCTGACCGGACGCAGATATATGGGCAGGATATTACCTTTGATTCCAGCAAGGACTGGGATGACAAGGGAGAGCATGAAATTGCACTGACTACCGACCAGGCATTGAAAAGCGGTGCATATGTGACGATGGACATTCTTCTGCCGGAAAACGCTTCTTACAGCGGAATCATTAAGGTACAGGGTGTGGCAAAAGTCGGGGATGCATGGACATGGACAGAAGCATCCAATATACCGGAATTATCGGTATCGGATTTCGGTGACGTTTCCGGCGGATATCAAAAGGCTTCCATCCGGTTTGACTTTGGCGGGGATATTGAAGCCGGGGCATTGAAAGTATTCTTAATCAAACTTGCCGGCTACCAGTGTGACTATTCGGGCTCTGTGTATGTGGAAAATATCCGGCTGTATGATGCGGCGGGAGAACAGCAGCCTTCCGATGAACCTCTGCAGGAAATTGCGGCGCGCAGCCAGGTATATGGACAGGATATAACGTTTGACAGCAGTTCTGACTGGTCTGAAGTTAGTGACGCACAGGGAAGTTCGGAGTACAATATTCCGCTTGTTACTACGGCTCCGTTAAAAAGCGGCGCTTACATAACCATGGATATCCTGGTTCCGGCGGATAAAGTATCTTACAGCGGAATTATGAAAGTCCAGGGTATTGCCAGATTGGGCAGTAATTGGGACTGGAAGGAAATCGGCATTGTTGATATGGATGCTGCAATGTTTACGGATACCGTGGACAGCTATAAAAAGGCGAGCATCCGGTTTGACTTTACGGAAGATGCGCTGACGGATGTACTGGCGCATTTTACAATGAAACTTGCCGGCTACCAGTGTGATTACAGCGGTCCGGTATATGTGGAAAATATCAAGTTGTTTGACGGAACGGGAGACCAGAAACCGTTACCGCCGGCAGATGACAGCATCATCGATGATTTCGAGAGCTATGCGTTAGGTGCGGACGGCGACTGGAAAGAAGAAGCCGGCTGGCAGTATGACAACGGTATGCAGATTGCGGTAGAGGAGTTTGACGGTTCCCAGGCTTTGGGCGTGGAACTGGACTATACGGGATACGGGGACGTTTCATGGAGCGAGGCGAAGGTAAAGAAGGAGTTTGCCACGCCTTATGACGTAAGCAAATTTAACTGTCTGGTGATGGACTTCTATTTCCCGGATGCATTCCAAAGCGGTAAAATAAAGGTATTTGCGGACGGTCTGTTAAATGCGGACGTGGCTGTGGGAGCCGGGGAAAGTCTGGGGAACGGTTACCAGAAAACGCAGCTTACATTTAAGTTCAGCCCGTCGGATACGCCGCTTGAAAACCTTACGATTGGTTTGGTTGGGGTGAATACTGCGTTCCAGGGTAAATTATACCTCGATAACATAAAACTGACCCAGGAAAGTGCGGAAGGCGACTTTGTGGAAATCACTTCCGTTCCGGGAGCGGGGACGCAGGCAAATACTTCCGGCGCGCCTGCCACGGTGACGCTGGCGGATAAGGATGCCACGGATTCCGCGAGGGCTTTATATGCTTATTTAATTGCAGTGAAAAATAATCATCAGGTATTATTCGGACATGAAAACGATATTAATAAGGCAGTCAACAGCAGCGCGGCGGAAGGTGATGTAAAGGATGTGACCGGCAGCCTGAGCGCGATATACGGACTGGATTCCCTGTCCTTAACCGGCGCGGAGCTGGGTATTACCGATGCGGCACAGGCAGTGGCGACGGCAGCGGATAACAGTATTGCTGCGGCAAGACAGGGGGCTATCGTATCCCTTTCCGCACATATGCCGAACTTTACCAACTCCAAGATTACGCAGCGGGCAGACGGCAGCTATGATTTTACGACCTGCGACTTTAATGAGTCCAAGGATTTGTCCAATAACTGTGCGGAACAGATTCTGCCGGGCGGCGATTATAATGCACAGTTCAATGCGTATTTGGATATCATTGCGGATTATGCGAAACGGCTGCAATCCGAAGGCATTCCGATCCTGTTCCGTCCGTTCCACGAGAATAACGGAAGCTGGTTCTGGTGGGGCTCCGGCACAAGCGTGGAAAGCTACAAGAGTATGTTCCGTTATGCAGAGGAATATTTGCAGGCAAGCGGCGTACACAATATGATTTACGTGTACTCTCCCAACGGACCGTTCTCCAGCGAGAGCAAGTATATGGAGAGATATCCGGGGGATGAATATATCGATGTTCTTGCTTTTGACTATTATGACGATTACAATACGTATCCGGCAACTTCCGACGGCAGCTTTTTTGCCGGGTTAAACAATACCTGTTCCATCGTTTCTTCCCTGGCGGCGGCGCGCGGTAAGATTGCGGCGATTTCCGAAACGGGCGTGCGCGTCATGAAGGAAAACGGTTCTGACAACGAAGGGCTTCTGGTTTCCGGCAACCCGGTGGCGATGGACAAGACCGGAACGAACTGGTACCAGAAAGTGGCGGATATCGCGGATGACAATGATATGCCCTATTACCTTGTATGGGCAAACTTCAGCGACACGAACTTCTATGTTCCTTATAAGTACAGCGATACTTTGGGACATGAAATGATTAATGAATTTATTGATTTCTATAATGACGGGAAATCCGTTTTTGCCAACGGGACGAATTTCTACGGGCAGATAGGCGGCGTTGCCATGGCACCCCATACCAATCCTTACGGCTACCTGATTGCTCCCTTTGAGAGATCGGTCATTCTTGGCGCAACGGCACTGAGGGGCAGTGTTGCCAATGCGGGAACGGTAGAGTTTAAAGTGGTAAATACCGATACGAACGAAAGCGTAACGATTGCGGCGGCAAGAAAAGACGGCTCCATCCTGAACGAGTATGAGGCGATATTGGACGATGCGAAGTTGGCGGCTTTGGGCAAAACCGATTCTGCCGTAATCACCCTTTTGGGAGACGGTGTGGAAATCGCATGCATCAGGAACATCAGTCTTGGCAAAGACAAGGACAAGGCTCCGGCAAGCATCATTGAAAACTTTGATTACTATGCGGGAAGCGATGGTTTGCTGGATGTGGCTTACGTGGAAAATTCCGCGGCGGGATGCAGTTCGGAATTTTTGCTGGACAGCACGCATAAATCGGACGGCAGCTATGGCGGACGGTTCCATTACGTATTGGAAACCACGGGCAACGAAGTTTGGACCGGACGTGTCAAGACGCTGGAAAACAATGATTATTCCGCATACAATGCGCTGACCATGTGGGTACAGCCGGACGGGATGGGACAGAAAGTGGTGCTGCAGCTTGCGGACGGTTCCGGGGAAGAATTTGAAGTATACCTGACGGAATTTAATAAAGGAACGGAAGCGAAATATGTGACGGTACCCTTCAGTGCCTTTAAAGGGAAAAAGGGAGGTACCCTGGATCCTTCGCAGATTTTGAAGTTTGCGGTTTGGTGCAATTCCATCGTGCCGGATGGGCATACGGGAACATGGAAAGTGGATTCCAGTATTTACTTTGACGGCATCCAGTGTATCAAGGCAAGCGATGAACTGCTTGGCATGGTGAACGGGGACGGGCTGATTATTACCGATGAATCACAGGCGCCCAAGGATCCGGCAGATGATGATGGGAATGACGGAGACCAAGGAAGCAACGGAGACCATGAAAACGATGGAAACCAAGGAAGCGACGGAGACCATGGAACCAGTGATGACGACGGCAATGACGGCGGGCAGGATTCCGGTCAGGGAAGCAGCGCTTCCACGACAGGGTGGAACGGACTGGCGAGCTGGTCAACGGAATTAAATTACATGACCTTTAACGTAGTGGGCGAGCAGAAGATTAAGGCGGCAAAGAAGGATGCTACTATCGTAATTACTACGTTGAATTGGGTAAGTTTCCATAAGTCGGTATTCCAGGCACTGCAGGCACGTCCTGATGTGACTTTGACCATCAATTACCGGTTTGAGGGCAAGTACTATACGGTTACGATTCCTGCCGGGGCGGATGTTTCGGGTTTGGCAAATAAAGACGGTTTCTGCGGATTCCGTTATTTGGACCAGGTGTTCCAGGGACATGAAATTGTCAGATTTAAGGAAACGGGCATTAAATATGTAGAGACGGTTCCCAAAACGGATAATAAGAAGAATTAAGGGAAGTACGCAAGCACGCGGGCAGGGAAAGCATTTTCCCTGCCCGCGTGCCTTATGCGCCGCCTTGACGGCACGTATCCGCAAAGAACCGGAATTACAACAGCGAATCAATTCGCAAGTGAGGTTCTTTGGAAAGATCAATGTATTTATCGCCGACACGCACCATGGGTCTGGACAGCCTGTCGGGATTAATATAAATGACATCCCCTTCTTCCCCGTTTGTCAGCCGGACACGGTGGAGAATGTAGGTGTTGACAATGTTTTTTAAGAACGTAAGGATATATGCCGGTTCATATTTCTGGAATCCCTCGTTTTCAAAAGCGGCGATAACCGTGAACGGACATTGGGGACCCCGGTAAACCCTTGTGGAAGTCATGGCATCATATACGTCCGCAATGGCGACGATTTTCGCAAAGGGGTCAATCTGCGGACCCGAAAGTTTAAGCGGATAACCGGAGCCGTCGCAGCGTTCGTGGTGCATAAGCGCCGCATTTTTCACATGGTCGCTGACAGGGGCTGTCATGAGGATATTGTAACCCTCGCGTGGATGGGTGCGCACGACGCCAAGTTCCCATTCGGTCAGCCGTGCCGGCTTTTTTATAATTTTTTCCGGTATTTTCAGTTTTCCGATGTCGTGCAGCATACCCGAGAGGGTGGCGGTCTTGATGTCTTCCTCGCCAAGCCGCAGCCAGCGGGCGAGGATGTTGCACATCAGGCTCACGTTCATACTGTGGACATAAGTATTGTCATCCATCTGACGCATACTGTGAAGCATGTCGAAGACATTGACATATTTATTTTCGTTGGACACAAGGGAGAGAATGTTGGAAATCAAATCATCCGCATTGAGGTTTTCCACATTCTCGATAACATCGTTCATGGAATCCATGAACGATGCCGTTGCCTGCCGGAAGTCTTTTTCAAAGGACTGGAATTCCTCCGTCTTCCGTAACCGCTCCGTGTAGGAATCCTTTTCCATGGGAAAAGAAAGGGCTGCCTTGGGCTTGGGAGGCTCCGGTGCTTTTTCGGATTCCGTACGGTCCTCCGCCTCTTTTGGTTTCCCTTCTTCTGGTCCCGCTTCTTCCGGTTCTGCATCTTCCTGTTCGGCAGCGGGCGTTTGTACGTTGGATTTTTCGTCAAATTCAATCCGAATGCCGTTTTCCCCGGCCGTATCTTCCGTCTCTTGGTCGGCTTCTTCTTCCACCCTGACATTAATAACGGAATAAAATTCCAGTTTTTCAATGGATTCTTCGGTTAACGTATGGCCTTTGGGCAGTATCAGTGCACCTTTATAATTGAAAACTTCTTCCGCAGTTACCATACCCGGCACAAGTGCAGATGTGCTGACTCTTTTCATGGTGTCCTCCAAAAACACAAATTCCCCTGTTTTTCCATTATAACATATTATTATGAATAACATAATACGATTAACAGCTTAATATTATAATGAAATGGAAACCGGTTTTTCAAAATAGAAATATGTACTATAACAAATTATAGAAGTTTTGCGGTATATTGTCAATAAATACGTTGACAAAGTATTGCGGTTGGTGTATTGTAAATACAAGATATCGTATGAAAATTCAATATTGTTACAGAATCTCTTATTCAGAGTGGTGGAGGTACATAGGACCGGTGAAGCCACGGCAACCCCTGTTGAGGAAGGTGCCTGCCTGAGCGAGTATATCAATCGAACAATAAGAGGATTTGATTATCGATAATCGGTCCGCTTATGAGAATAAGCGGATTTTTCTTTCGGGGACAGAAACCCGCAGAAAGAAATTCCCTTTAAATTTACTAAATGAAATGACAGGAGGAAAAACAAATGGAAAAATTTTTATTTACTTCCGAGTCCGTGACGGAAGGCCATCCCGACAAAGTGTGCGATGCCATTTCCGACGCGGTGCTGGACGCATTGATGGAAAAAGACCCGATGAGCCGTGTTGCCTGTGAGGTGGCAACCTGTACGGGATTTGTGCTCGTAACCGGTGAGATTACTACGAACGCATATGTGGATATTCCGAAAATCGCCCGCGAGACCATTAAAGAAATCGGCTACACCAAATCCGAATACGGGTTTGACGGCAATACCTGCGCCGTGATGGTAGCCATTGACGAACAGTCTTCCGATATTGCCATGGGCGTGGACAAGGCATTGGAAGCGAAGGAAAACAAAATGACGGACGAGGAAATCGAAGCCATCGGCGCAGGGGACCAGGGCATGATGTTCGGTTATGCCACCAATGAGACGGAGGAGTACATGCCTTATTCCATTTCACTGGCGCACAAACTGGCACTCCAGCTTACAAAAGTCCGTAAAGACGGAACGTTAAAATATTTGAGGCCTGACGGCAAGAGCCAGGTATCCGTGGAATACGATGCGGAAGGTAAACCGCTGCGCCTGGAGGCGGTGGTATTATCCACCCAGCATGACGAAGACGTGACACAAGAGCAGATTCATGAGGACATTAAGAAATACGTGTTTGATCCGGTGCTCCCGAAGGAGTTGATTGACGGTGAAACAAGGTTCTATATCAATCCCACGGGCCGTTTCGTGATTGGCGGCCCCCACGGGGATGCAGGTCTGACCGGGCGTAAGATTATTGTGGATACTTATGGCGGATATGCCCGTCACGGCGGCGGCGCTTTCTCCGGCAAGGACTGCACCAAGGTGGACCGTTCCGCAGCTTATGCGGCACGTTACGTGGCGAAGAATATCGTTGCTGCAGGGATTGCGGATAAATGTGAAATCCAGTTGTCCTATGCCATTGGCGTGGCGCAGCCTACATCCATTATGGTGGATACGTTCGGCACGGGGAAACTTTCCGATGAAAAACTGGTGGAAATCGTGCGCGGGAATTTTGACCTGCGTCCGGCAGGAATTATCAAAATGCTGGATCTGCGCCGGCCGATTTATAAGCAGACGGCGGCTTACGGACATTTTGGGCGCAACGATTTGGACTTGCCCTGGGAGAAAACGGATAAGGTGGATGTTCTTAAAAGTTATTTATAAAAACCGGCCGTGTGGGCGGATTGGTGATTGGTATTTGCTGCGGGCAGGGAATGTTTTTCCCTGCCCGATTGTATTTTACTTAAACTGCGAGATATTGTAAAGACAGCGGAAAACGCAGGGATACTGCGGGGAAATGGAGTAATGATGAAAAAGGAAGATTATGAATTAGTGGAAAATTACATGCTGTCCTGTATGGAAGACAGCGCCCACGATAAAGAACATATTTACCGTGTATTATACCACGCGCTGGATATTGCGAAGACGGAAGAAGGCGTGGATTTTGATATCCTGATCAGCGCCTGCCTGCTGCATGATATCGGGCGTAAGGAGCAGTTTACGGATTCGGCTGTGTGCCACGCTGCGGCAGGGGCGGAAAAGGCATATGCTTTTCTGACCGCGCATGGGTTTGCGGAACGTTTTGCAGGGGCGGTCAGGGACTGCATCCGTACCCACCGTTTCCGGAAATGTGCTCCGCCCCAAAGTATCGAGGCGAAGATTCTCTTTGATGCCGATAAGGTGGATGTCACCGGTGCTGTCGGTATTGCACGCACGCTGGTTTATAAGGGGGAAGTTGCGGAACCTTTGTATACCCTGCGGGAAGACGGACGGGTATCCGATGGCACGGGGGACGGGCAGCCTTCGTTCCTGCAGGAGTACAAATATAAACTGGAAGGGATTTATTCCCATTTTTATACTGCCCGCGGCGCGGAAATGGCGGAGGAACGGAAAGAAGCGGCAGCGGCTTTTTACCGTGCACTTTACAGAGAGGCGGATATGGCTTATAAAACCGGAAGGAAAAACCTGCGGGATTTTGTGGAGGGTATGTAGGTTTAAAAGCTGTCAGGGGGAGTGTGGAACACTTTTCCGGCAAAGGAGTAATATAATATGGGATGGCAGCAGTTTAGCGCCGCTTGCCATCCCGCTAATAGTATGCTATAATGCCCAAAGGCAGTTGGCAGGCAGTATCTGCAACTGTCCGGCGGGTTTGGACCTTGAAAACAGAATACAGGTTGTATTAATTTCAGATGCACGAAGCGGTATTCATTTGGTGCCAATAGCTTCCCACAGCATTTCCCATCTAGCGCCATGCACCTGCCGGAAGGAGGCAGGTTGACGAGGAGGAAGGTTATCGAAAATTCGGCGGGTGCCTTCCCGTAGCGCCCTGATGCGTCATATGCCGGTAAATATGCGGGTGACTGCAAAACAAAGGCGGCATAACAGGGCTGTCCGTATATATGGAAAATGAAAATATGAATATATACAGAAATGAAAAGTAGTAAAATAGAAAGTATAAAAAGAAAGATGAGGAATGTTTATGTGTGGAATCATTGGATATACAGGTAAAAAACAGGCACAGGGGATTATGCTGGATGCTTTGGAAGTGCTGGAATACAGGGGTTACGACAGCGCCGGAATCGCGGTGTGCGGGACGGACGGCGGCATCCAGATTCGTAAATGTGCGGGACGCGTAAAAGACCTGCGTTCTTTGTGTGAAAAATCAAAGACCGGGGGTGCGTGCGGAATCGGGCATACGCGGTGGGCGACCCATGGCGGCGTCAGCGATGAAAATGCACATCCCCATAAATTCGGAAATGTGACGGTAATCCATAACGGGATTATCGAAAATTACAAGCGCCTGATTGGTAAGTATGATTTGCAGGAGAAACTGCAGTCGCAGACGGACAGTGAAGTGGTGGCGGCGGTGCTGGCACATTTTTATAACGGGGACCCGTATGCGGCAATCCGCAAAACCGTGCTGAAATTAAAAGGTACCTTTGCGCTGGGCATTATGTTTGGGGATATCCCGGATACCGTTTTCGCGGTAAGGAACGTGAGCCCCATTGTCATTGCAAGGGCGGAGGACGGGAGCATGATGGCCTCTGATGTGACGGTGCTTGGACAGTATTCCAGGGAGTATTTCGTATTGCCGGAATTTCATGTGGCGACCCTGAAAAAAGAGGGCATAGAGCTTTATGATATGTCGGGGGAAGCGGTGGAACCCCAGTGGCTGACGGTGAATTGGGACGTGAACCGCAGCAGTAAGGGCGGTTATCCGTTTTATATGGAAAAAGAAATCATGGAACAGCCGGAGGTTATCCGGGAAACCATAGAGCCGAGGATTCGGGACGGAATGCCCAATCTCGCGGTGGACGGCGTGCCGGACAGTCTGCTGGCGGAATGCGACCGCATTTGCGTTGTGGCATGTGGGACGGCGATGCATGCAGGACTGGTGGGCAGGGCATTGATGCAGTCTTTGGTAAGGATGCATATGGACGTGGAACTTGCCAGCGAATTTATGTATACGGATTCCCTGGTGGATGAAAAAACACTGGTAATTGCCATTTCCCAGTCGGGGGAGACCATCGACACGCTGGAGGCGTTAAAATACGCGAAGAGGAACGGGGCGAAGACGCTGTCTATCGTGAACGTGAAGGGCGCTTCTATTGCAAGGGAAAGCGGATATGTGATTTATACCAATGCGGGACCGGAAATCGCCGTTGCCAGTACGAAGGCATATACTACCCAGCTTGCGGTGCTCTACCTCTTAACCGGGAGAATGGCGTACGTGAGGGGTATTTTTGACGAAGCGGAAACGAAAGCGTTTACTCGGGAACTGCTGCGCGTGCCGGCGGTGATGCAGGAAGTATTGGACAGAAGGGAAGAAATCCATTACATCGCAAGGAGTATTTTGAATGCCAGGGATGTGTTCATGATTGGGCGGGGACTGGATTATTCCATTTTGCTGGAAGGCTCGTTAAAATTAAAGGAAATTTCCTATATCCATTCGGAAGCCTATGCCTCCGGCGAGTTAAAGCACGGGACCATTGCGCTGATTACGGAGGATACGCCGGTGGTTGCGGTAATCACCCAGGACAAAGTGCAGTCAAAGGAATTTTCCAATATTAAGGAAGTGCAGTCTAGGGGGGCGGAGGTTATCCTGTTTATAAAGGACAGTTACCGGCTGGACCAGGATGCGTCATGGGACAGTGTGTTCAAGCTGCCCGGAATGAGGGATGAATTTATGGTGATGCCTGCTTCGGCGGCATTGCAGCTTTTGGCTTATTATGTTTCCCTCGATAAAGGGCTGGATGTGGATAAACCGAGGAACCTCGCAAAGGTAGTTACCGTGGAATAGCGGGATAAACAGATAAAAAAGAAAGAGGGAAATGCGGCAGGGAAGCGTCACCGGAAAGAAAGACGCGCTTCGTGTGTCTGAAAGGGATACAACAGCGGAAACGGAATAAGAAAGGAAGTTGATGGCATGGCATTTGCCCATTTGCATGTGCATACGGAATACAGTCTGTTGGACGGGTCCAACAAGATAAAGGAATATGTGAAGCGGGTTAAGGAACTGGGGATGGACAGCGCCGCAATCACCGACCACGGCGTTATGTACGGCGTGATTGATTTTTATAAGGAAGCGAAAGCGGCAGGTATCAATCCGATTATGGGCTGTGAGGTATATGTTGCGCCCAATTCCCGTTTTGACAAGGAACTGACCGGCGGGGAAGACCGTTATTACCATTTGGTGCTGCTGGCGGAAAACAATACGGGATACGCCAATTTAATGAAAATCGTAAGCCGTGGTTTTACGGAGGGCTATTATTACAGGCCCCGGGTGGATATGGAAGTGCTGCGGGAGTTTCATGAGGGAATCATTGCGCTTTCTGCCTGCCTTGCGGGAGAAGTGCAGCGTTATATCGTAAAGGGGCTTGTGGACGAGGCGAAGAAGGCGGCGCGCAAATACGAGGACTGTTTCGGGAAGGATAATTATTTTCTGGAATTGCAGGACCACGGAATCCCGGAGCAGAAAACCGTGAACGCAGCTCTGATGCAGATGAGTAAAGAACTGGACATTCCGCTGGTGGTGACAAACGATGTCCATTATACGTATGCGGAAGACGAAAAGCCTCATGATATCCTGCTCTGTATCCAAACGGCGAAGAAACTGGCGGACGAAGACCGTATGCGGTACGAAGGCGGGCAGTATTACGTCAAGAGCGAGGAGGAAATGAAGGGATTGTTTCCCTATGCGTGGGAAGCGGTGGAGAACACCCAAAGGATTGCCGACCGCTGCCATGTGGAAATTGAATTCGGCGTGACGAAGCTGCCGCATTTTGAAGTGCCGGAAGGATATGATTCCTGGACGTATCTGAATAAACTGTGTTATGACGGGCTGTATGGGAGATACGGGGTGTCGGCGGGAGTGGAGACTGACGCGCCGGTGATGCCGGAACAGGCGGGAGCCGGAAAGGAACCGTCTGCAGGGCAGATTCCGGAGGGAATGACGGAAGCGGGACTGCTGGAGCGGTTGGACTATGAGTTGAATGTCATCCGCGAAATGGGATATGTGGATTACTTCCTGATTGTATGGGATTTTATCAATTACGCCAAAAGCAACGATATTATGGTGGGACCGGGGCGGGGGTCTGCGGCGGGCAGCATAGTTTCTTACTGTCTGCGGATTACCGATATCGATCCGATTAAGTATAACCTGTTGTTTGAACGGTTCCTAAACCCGGAACGCGTGTCCATGCCGGATATCGATATTGATTTCTGCTTTGAGAGACGGCAGGAAGTGATTGACTACGTGGGGCGGAAATACGGCGCGGACAAGGTAGTGCAGATTGTGACATTTGGCACCATGGCGGCGAAGGGCGTTATCCGGGACGTGGGCAGGGTGATGGATTTACCGTATGCCTATGTGGATTCCATTGCGAAACTGGTACCGAATGAATTAAACATTACGATTGACCGGGCGTTGTCCGTGAACCCGGAGCTGCGTAAGATGTATGAGCAGGACGAGCAGGTGAAAAACCTGATTGACATGAGCCGGAGACTGGAGGGGCTGCCCCGCCATACGTCCATGCACGCGGCGGGAGTGGTAATCTGCAGTAAGCCTGCGGAGGAATTTGTCCCGCTTTCCAGGGGCAGCGACGGTTCCGTTACGACCCAGTTTACCATGACCACCATAGAGGAACTCGGATTGTTAAAAATGGACTTCCTCGGTCTGCGTACCCTGACCGTTATACAGAACGCCGCCCATTATGTGGAAAAATACAGGGGTGTTCATTTGGATATGGGGCATATTGATTATGATGACCGGGCAGTACTTGCATCCATCGGAACGGGGCGCACGGACGGCGTGTTCCAGTTGGAAAGCGGCGGTATGAAGAACTTCATGAAGGAGCTCAAACCGCAGAGCCTGGAGGACATCATAGCCGGAATATCCCTGTACCGTCCAGGTCCCATGGACTTTATACCCAAGTATGTAAAGGGAAAAAACAGCGGCGGTGAAATCACTTATTCCTGTCCGCAGTTGGAACCGATTTTATCCCCCACCTACGGATGCATCGTATATCAGGAACAGGTTATGCAGATTGTGCGGGATTTGGGCGGATACACGCTTGGACGCAGCGACTTGGTGCGCCGTGCCATGAGCAAGAAGAAGCAGGCGGTCATGGAGAAGGAGCGGGATAATTTCGTATACGGCAACGAGGAAGAAGGGGTTCCGGGCTGTATTGCCAACGGCATCGGGGAAAGCACGGCGAAACAGATTTATGCGGAAATGATGGATTTTGCCAAATATGCATTTAATAAGTCCCATGCGGCATGTTATGCGGTGGTATCCTACCAGACCGCATATTTAAAATACTATTATCCGGTGGAATTTATGGCGGCGCTTCTGACTTCCGTCATTGATTTCCCCAGCAAGGTATCGGAATATATCATGACCTGCCGGAGTATGGGCATCGCCATCCTGCCGCCGGACATTAACGGCGGGGAAGCCGGGTTTTCGGTAACGGAGGGAGGCATACGCTATGCGCTGACGGCGATTAAGAGCGTAGGACGTCCCATTATTGACGCCATCGTGGAGGAACGGGAAACCTTAGGACCTTTTAAGAACCTGAAGGACTTTATCACAAGGGTTGCCGATAAGGAAGTGAACAAGAGGGCGGTGGAAAACTTCATTAAGGCGGGCGCGCTGGACAGCCTGGGAGGGACCCGAAAGCAGTTTATGAGTGTGTATGTGCAGATCATGGAGCGCATCCAGCAGGATAAGAAAAACAACCTTGCCGGACAGATTTCCCTTTTCGATTTGGTATCCGAGGAACAGAAGGCGGAATTTGAAATCCGTATGCCGGATGTCGGCGAATATTCCAAGGAAATGCTTCTTGGATTTGAAAAAGAGGTGCTGGGCGTTTACATCAGCGGACATCCGTTGGAGGAATACGAGGAAATGTGGAAGAAAAACACCACAAACACCACAAAGGATTTCCTGCTTGACGAAGAAACGGGAACCACTGCCGTATGGGACGGGCAGTCCGCCACCATAGGGGGCATTATTGCGGATAAAAAGATAAAGTACACCAAAAACGATAAAATCATGGCGTTTTTGCAGGTGGAAGATTTGCTTGGGAGTGTGGAAGTCATCGTATTCCCGAAGGACTACGAGCGGCATTCGGCACAGCTTATAGAGGACAATAAGGTTTTCATCCGTGGACGGGTATCCGTGGAAGAAGAAAAGGACGGAAAACTAATCTGCGAACGGATTACGGGTTTTGATGAAATCAGCAGGAAACTTTGGATTAAATTTCCGTCCAAGGAGGCGTATGAGGAAGCGGAAAGCGGGCTTTTTGCGCAGTTGGCACAGTCGGACGGAAGGGACAGTGTGTGCATCTATGTAGAGAACCCGAAAGCGGTGAAGAATTTGCCGCCCAACCGTAATGTGAGGGCGGATAAGGAATTGTTGGAGAAACTGACGGCGCTCTACGGCGAGGAAAACGTGAAGGTGACGTAAAGGCGGAAGGGTTTCTTTCTTTAGACCGTATACCACTATTACCCATATACATGTACACACAGCACGGGCGGAAGGTCTTTGCCGGGCGGCGGCAGCGGGCTTGCCTGTTACGGATTTTCCGTGCTTCGTTTTCGGCGGAGTTTTTCTCAACAGAATGCGGAAACCAAGGGAAATCGGGCAAGGATGCCCGATTTAGCCCGATGCGGCACGGATGCCGCTTGAGGGCGTCCCGCAGCATATGACAGCCTGCGCCATTCTGTTTAGAAAAACCCGTCGAAATAAGTGCACGGAAAATCCGTAACAGGCAAGCCCGCTGCCGCCGCCCGGCAAAGGCCTTCCGTCCGTGCGTCCCCTCTCCCCCCAACTTTTCCAATCTGGCAAAAATATATTGAAAACCATACGCAAACAAGGTAAAATAGAATTGTTCCAGTATTCGAGGTGTAAAGAGGTGTAGGTATGGCAAAAGAAATTAAGACAATAGGCGTGTTGACGAGCGGAGGAGACGCGCCCGGAATGAATGCGGCAATCCGTGCGGTGGTCAGGAAGGCGATTGCGAACGGGGTCAAAGTAAAAGGTATTAAGAAGGGCTATCAGGGTCTTTTGAATGAGGAAATCATAGACTTGGAGAAATGGAGTGTAGCCGATATCATCCAAAGGGGCGGTACCATACTGGGTACGGCGCGCTGCTCGGAGTTTAAGACGGAGGAAGGGCAGGATAAAGGGGTAGAAATCTGCAGGAAACACGGCATTGACGGTTTGGTGGTAATCGGGGGCGACGGTTCTTACCGTGGGGCACAGGCGCTTTCGAGGAAGGGAATCAATACCATCGGTGTTCCCGGTACGATTGATTTGGACATTACCTGTACGGAGTATACCATCGGGTTTGATACGGCAATCAATACGGCGATGGATGCCATTGATAAAGTACGCGATACGTCTTCCTCCCATGAAAGGTGCAGTATCATTGAGGTTATGGGAAGAAATGCGGGATATATCGCGCTTTGGTGCGGTGTTGCCAACGGGGCGGAGGACATTCTGCTTCCGGAAAAATATGATTATAACGAGCAGAATATTATTAATAATATTATCAGCAACAGGAAACGGGGCAAGACGCACCATATCATCATCAATGCGGAAGGGATTGGGCATTCCACATCCATGGCGAGGAGGATTGAGGCGGCAACCGGTATTGAGACGAGGGCGACGATTCTCGGATACATGCAGCGCGGCGGTAATCCTACCTGTAAGGACCGTTTTTATGCATCCATTATGGGGGCGTATGCGGCGGATATTCTCTGCGAGGGCAAGACGAACCGTGTGGTAGGTTACCAGCACGGGGAATTCCAGGACTTCGATATCGAGGAAGCGTTGGCGATGGAAAAGAGTATTTCCGAATACCAGTACGAGGTGAGCAAGGCTCTGTCCATATAGGGAGACTTTGGAACTGTTTAGCAGACGGAAACAGGGTTATGGTACGAACCGGTGTGGAAGCACCGGTTCGTTTTATGCACAGATTCGGGCAGAGGAAGCCGCAAGGTAAAAAGGAAAGGGGCAATATGATAACCAGTGTAACGAACCAGAAAGTGAAAAGAATTGTCCAGTTGAATAAAAAGGCGGGTGAGCGGAAAAAAGAGGGCGTTTTTGTGGTAGAAGGCGTAAAAATGTTTTTGGAGGCGCCGGAGACCATGCTGGAGGAAGTTTATGTGTCCGAAGGTTTTGGGGAGGAATTCTGCACGGAAGCAGTGGAAAACCCGGAACCGGGATTCAAAAAAACGGAGGGGGAAACGGAAGAAATAAGGGTTATCCTGGCGGATAGATCGGAAGAGCGTCGTGTAGGGAAAGAGTGTAGAT
>CAJUMD010000047.1 GCA_910587275.1 uncultured Kineothrix sp. | reverse complement strand
CTGTCCCAAATTTCTTCCAATAATGTTCTCCTTGTGACCGTTTTTCCTTTGTTCTGCAACAGATATAAAAGCAACTGATATTCTGAAGGGCTTAAACGGATTTCCTCCGCACCGTAATGAACCGACATTTTTTTCATGTCAAGGGATATGGAGCCACAAGACAGGTATTGTTTTGAGACATCCCCTGTCCTCCGCAGCAGGGCCTTGATACGCAAAAGCAAAACATCCAGTTCAAATGGTTTTACAACATAATCATCTGCACCGTTCTCAAAGCCGGAAACAATATCACAGGAATCTCCGCGGACCGTAAGAAAAATAACAGGCAGTTCCTTCCATTTTGAGCGAATCCACTGTACAAGCAGATTTCCATTCCTATCCGGCATATTCCAATCCACCAAAACAATCGCCGGGCGCATGCGGAGCAATGCCTCTTTTGCGCCAGTAACCGTAGGAAAAACCGAAACCCTGTAACCCCGCTGCTCAAGAAACTCTTTAACTGCCTGGGATATCATTTTATCATCTTCTACATAATATATATCTATCATTCTTCTTTCCTGTTCCCTGGAGCGTATTTAAATTTCTGCTTTTTATACTCCGCAATCCCACTTTCTCCTTTGCTTTATTTCTTTCTGCCATAAAGGGTCATGGCACAAATACATGCATATCCAAGAATGGCAATGATTGACGCCTCCACGCCAAATCCTGCCCCTGTCAGTAAAATATTACCGGACGGTATGATAATTGAAAAAACGGGGTTGCCGTAATATCCTTCCTGCGTCGTAATATGCAAAATACTTGTTATCATCACAAAATTCCAAACAGCGTGCATGACCACACTGTTTGCAATTGAATTTCCTTTGTATGTCACCAATGAGAACATGACACCCACCAGTGTACCGCTTAGCACCAACAGCACAATACCTGCCACGGTAAAAGTTTCCATGGAAGGAATGTGTGCCAAACCAAACAGCAGGGACGGCAGCAGAATGGCAATACATTTGTTCCAACGGTTTTCAAGCAGTCTCATTATGAAACCACGAAACAGCATCTCCTCTAATATCCCTGCTTTTAAAGCAATAAACACTGAGGAAACCACCATCCAAATGATTTCATTGGCTTCCAATGCGTTCACCCTGGTTTTTCCTATCAGCAAAAAAGCAAACACAACAAACGCGGAAAGCAAAACAGCAAACAGCACGCCCCAACTCTTAATATGGAATGAGATTCCAAAATCACGCATTTTCAAATGAAGTACCTTTTCCGTATATGCCCAAAAGAACAGACAGGTAAATAACAGGTTTCCCGACATCCTTAACAAAACATAAAATTCACTGACCGGAAGCACGAGCACGGAAAAAAGCAAATCCCAAACCACACTGTTACACAAGTCTCCTGCTAAAAATAACAAAAAATACACCACAATATTTACCAGTGTCTTTTTGGCTGAAAATTCCATTTCCGGTTTCTCCATGATATATCTCCTCCGCTTTTCACATATGGCGTATATGCCATTCATCCAATCTGCTCCGCATCTGCCAGGTACATCCTGGCTTCATAAGGACACAGAACTTCTATCCCGTCCGGTTCCTTATAGATATCGTACCCGTAACCTGAATTTGGCGCAAATATCACGCAAACTGGGGCGTGCAGATGTCAGGAATGAATTTTCAAACACGCTCTAGTAAATCACGGCGCTTTTCTACCATTTTATTTACCAATTCTAACACCATACACGGCATTTGTAAATAAAATCCTAAGCCCCTACAAAAACCGGAAATTAATTTCCACGCAACACCCTCGCAAAAACACTTCCTTCACGCCCTGCACTTCCCCTCCTGCACCGCATATCCAAATCGCCCTATTGCATCCACGATAGGAAAATGGTAAAATATAGCGTAACCGAAAATTTCATGCAAAACACTAACTACCAAAAAACCGAAAAGGAAAGATGCACTATGAAAGCCTATAAAGACATGAGCCGTGAGGAACTACTCACGCTGAAAGCAGATTTAGAAGAAGAATTCAAGAAAGCGGAAGCGATGGGACTTTCCCTCAATATGGCAAGGGGTAAGCCGGGTGCTTCGCAGTTGGCATTGTCCATGCCGATGCTGGACGTCATCAACAGCGGGGCGGATATGCATACCCTGTTGGGAAACGATACAAGAAATTACGGGGATTGGGACGGTATCGGTGAGTGCCGGCGGCTTCTTGCCGATATGATAGGAGTCCCCAAAGACAATGTCATCGTATGCGGCAATTCCAGCCTGAACATCATGTACGATACCGTGATACGCTCCATGGTAAAAGGCGTGAACGGTTCCACTCCCTGGTGCCAGCTGGACCACGTAAAGTTCTTATGTCCGGTTCCCGGATACGACCGTCATTTTAAAATCACGGAATTATTCGGTATCGATATGATTAACATTCCGCTGTACGAAGACGGCCCCGATATGGACATGGTGGAACAGTACGTAAACAACGACGACGCGGTAAAAGGCATTTGGTGCGTCCCCAAATATTCCAATCCAACAGGAATCTCTTACTCGGATGAAGTGGTGCGGCGTTTTGCAAACCTGAAACCGAAGGCTGCGGACTTCCGTATTTTCTGGGACAACGCATACTGCATCCACCATATTTATGACGAAATACAGGATGAGATTTTAAATATCCTGGAAGAATGCGAAAAGTCCGGGAACCCGGATATGGTATACATCTTCGCTTCGACCTCAAAGGTAAGTTTCCCCGGCGCAGGCGTATCCGCGATTGCCACCTCGCAAAACAATATGGAATATATTAAGAAGTTTATGGATGCGCAGATTATCGGCCATGACAAGATTAACCAGTTGCGGCACGCAAGATTTTTCAAAAACATAGACGGCCTGAAAGCCCATATGCAAAAACATGCGGAGATTCTCCGCCCCAAATTTGAAGCCGTCCTTCATACGCTGGATGTCGAACTGACCGGAACGGGAATCGGAAGCTGGATCAAGCCAAGAGGCGGATATTTCATCTCCTTCAACGCCATGCCCGGATGTGCCAAGGCAATCGTTGCAAAGTGTAAATCCTTGGGCGTTGTGCTTACGGGCGCAGGTGCAACTTATCCTTACGGTACCGACCCGGAGGATTCCAATATCCGTATCGCACCGACTTTTCCGACCTCTGAGGAAATGGAAGACGCCACAAAGATTTTTGTACTCTGCGTGAAACTTGTTTCAGTGGAAAAACTGCTACAGGAGTAAATATTTCAATTACCGGCCGGATTCGGCACCAGGTTTGCCGCCCCAATGATGCCCGATATAATGTTCCACCAGCCGTTTGCCGCAGCAGTCCCCTGACGATGCCGCGTCAAACGGCATTTTTGCATCCATCCGGTCCAGGCTGTGCCCGCACAGTTCCCAAAGGGCGGACTCCGGGTGGTCCGCCGCCATTTTTCCCGCATCTTCCATATCTTCCATCAGCCGGTCCGCCGTGGTAAATGCCAATCCGGTCACCGTATCCGCGCATCCATAGTAAATGGCAATCCGCCCCGTCGCCGCATCCGCCAGCGCCGCACACGGAAATACCACATTCGGCACGTCCCCTACGCATTCGTACAGCTCATGGGGACCCAGGATATAGTTCCTGGACCGTTTTATGACCTTCCAGGGTTCTTCCAAATCCAGCAGCGCACAACCCATCCGGTATACGAAACCGTTGCACGTCTGAATCACGCCGTGGTAAATCAAAAGCCATCCCCGGTCCGTTTCGATGGGAACGCTCCCTGCACCTATCTTGGTACTCTGCCATGCGGAAGCATCCCCTTTCACCGTTCCTATCACGTACCGGTGGCATCCCCAATATTTTAAATCGGGGCTTTCGCTTAAGAAAATATCCCCAAACGGCGTATGCCCGTTATCGCTGGGCCGGCTCAGCATATAATAGTTCCCATTAATCCTGCGCGGAAACAGCACGCCATTGCGGTTAAACGGCAGGAACGCATTTTCCAACTGGTAAAAGGTACGGAAATCAAAGGTATAGCCTACCCCGATGGTCGGATATCCATGGTATCCGTTGCACCAGGTAATGTAATACCGGTCCTCTAAAAAACAAACCCTCGGATCGTACCGGTAATCCCTCTTTGCCACTTCCGGGTGCGCCCCCTCAAAGCGCACCGGTTCCTCCGAAATCTCCCAATGTATGCCGTCCCTGCTGAATCCCGGAAAAATATCCATGCTGATGGACTTGCTGTCACAGCGGAATACGCCCGCAAACCCATCCCCAAAAGGGACTACCGCACTGTTAAAGATACTGTTTGCATTCTTTGCCGCAAACCGTCCGATAACCGGATTTGCGTCATACCGCCACACCGGCAGATTCTCCCCGCCTTTTGGCTCCTGCCATGGTATGTTTGGCTGCTCTTTTCCTATGATTTTAACCATTCTTCCACTCTCCCTTTACTTTTTCTTTGCCATAAATTCATCCACTCGCCTTTGCGCTTCGTCAATCACATCCTGCCAGCCTGGCACACGCAAACACGCCTGCCGCCAAAATCAGGAAAAAGCCTGCAGCAGGCAGCCGTGCCGCCAGTCTTTCATGCCAACCGGTCCGCACCGCAGGCGGATGTTTCCAGCCGGTACCCCAGGTAATCCAAAAACAGCTCCATATACATCGCATTCGCCCAGGAGAACCATTCACGCGTATATTGCTTATCGTCGTCACAAAGAAAACCCTCATGCATTACGCCTTTTCCTCCTGTTGTCGCCGCCATGCGCTTAAGGATTGCCAGTTTTTCTCCCTGGCTTTTGCTTGTCAGTCCCTGCACTGCCATCGCGATATGCCAAATATAACCGGACGGCGTATGGGCGCTCCCTATCCCGGACGCTTTCACACCTTTATAGTAATAAGGGTTTCCTTCACCCAGGATAAGTCTCCTTGTATTCTCTGCCGCCTGCCGGTCCGCCGGATATCCCAGATACTCCATGGCTAAAAGACTGGGGACGTTCGCATCGTCCATAAGATTATACATACCATACCCGTCCACTTCATAGGCATAGACCATGCCAAATTCTTCCGTGTAGGTTTTCCCTTCTTTTTCAATGGCTTCCCGGACCTGCTCCCGCAGCAGCCACGCCTCTTTTTCCAGCCGTTTCTCATGAAACAGTTCCCGCGCCATTTCCTCCAGATACCCCATGACGACTACGGCAAACATATTGGACGGAATCAGGTATCCATACGTGCAGGCATCGTCACTGGGACGGAATCCGGACCAGATAAGCCCCGTCCCGGGCTTCACCAAAGCCCCTTTCCCGTCCCGGGAAAGCGTATCCCGGAACAGGGCGCTCTTTCTCCGGAACCGGTATGCGGACCGTTCTTCATGAAACTGTTCCGTCCGGAAGACGCGGAAAATCTTTTCCACTCCCCGGAAAAAATTCTGGTCAAACTGGGAAACACATCCCGTATTCCTCCAAAGAAGGTAAGCAAGCTGCACCGGATAGCAGAGGGAATCAACCTCAAACTTCCGTTCCCAAACCCATGGACTTTGCTCCGGATCATCCTTCTCCCAGCACGCGCCGTTTGGGGATTCGTTGAACGCATTGGCATATTCGTCCAAACAGATATATTTAAACTGTCTGCGGACCACTCCCGCAATCCGCTCCCTCATTTCCCCGTCCTCTTTTGCGAAAAAAAGAAACGGACGCATCTGTGCCGCCGAATCCCTCAGCCACATAGCAGGAATATCCCCCGTAATCACATGCGCCGTGCCGTCTTCCATTTCTTTCACCGCAGTGTTCCATGTATCCGCACAGCAGTCCGTAAATACTTTCATCAGTTCCGGGCAGCCTTCCGCTTTCTGCCGGATTTCCCTTAAAAAATTGTCCATCGCCGTATTCCTTTCCCGCCGCAGTTCCCGTCAGCGTTTCCGTTATGCCCCGCACAGGTGGATTCCCGCCTGTCCCACTGGAATTTTAACAGGTATTTGGACCGGAAACCAGTGTAATAAATATAGGTTTTTTGTCTCTTTTACATGTTTTTTGCCCGGTTTCATGCGATACATATCGGTCTGCAGCCTGCGCCTATCCGATTAGCACGTCCTTCCCCTCAAACGCAAACCCGTATTTGCGGATGCGTGCCGACGGGATTCCTTTCGCTTCCAGCGCTGCCGCGTACTTTTTTTCCTCAATCTGCAAAAGCGCCGCCTGTACCGTCTCCTCCAGGCACTTTTCCTTTTGGGGCCGGCGGACCTTGAATTCCAGGATAACTGCATCGTCCGTTTCATTCCCGCCCAACGGTTCCAGTACCACGTCATAACGCCCGAAACCGCTTTCCCGGTTGGAGGTCACTGCATACCGGTCCGAAAGCTCCACCATCAGGCCCAGCACAAACCCGTGGTAGAAACGTTCCGGCTGCGACTTTTCCGAAGCCCTTTTTCCTGTGTCAAAGTTACTGAACGTGTCACGCGCCACCCGGTTCATGTATTCGTTCATGGCTTCCACGTCCCCCGCCAGCAGTGCCCTAATGAAATCATTGTACTCCGGCGTATAGTTCTTAAACCAGTCCCCGATTATGGTTTCAAACATCAGCCTTACTTCCTTGTTCGTCAGCCTTAAGGCGTATTCCTCACGCCCCGTCTCCGCGTCCATGGTGTGTTCCTCCACCTTTAAATACCCGCCGGCAAGCAGCAGGCTCCATATCGCGGATTCATTCCGGTCGAGCTGGTTAAACACAATCTGCTCGTCGATTTTCGTCCGCAGCGTCCCCCCGCTTAACAGCTCCTCCATCGTGACCTTCACGTCACGGCTCCCTTCCCGGATCAGCTTCCCCGCAAGGCTGTTGCTGCTGGTGTTTGCCCAATAAGTGGCAAATTTCCTTTTACCAAGAAAATGAATGATGGACCATGGATTGTAAATATCCGTTCTTTTTCCAAACGTAAAACCGTCATACCAGTCCCGGACTCCTTCTTCCATTCCGGACATCCCAAATTCCCGTAATGCGTCCGATACCTCCGTTTGGGTAAAACCAAATGCATCCGTGTATTTATCCGCAGTGGACGTTACTACCTCTAAGTTGTTTAAATCCGAAAAAATACTCTCCTTGCTTATCCTCGTTATCCCCGTCATAACTGCCTTGTCCAAAAACGGGTTTGTCTTAAACGTGGCATTGAACAGGTTCCTCATGAAGGAAACTATCTCATCCCAGTACCCGTGCATGTACGCCTCCTGCATCGGCGTGTCGTACTCGTCCAACAGGATAATTACTTTTTTCCCGTAATAACGCTGCATGTAATCGCACAGCCGGTGGAGGGAAACCGCCGCATCCGTCTCCGTCATGTCTTCGGATACCCGGTCAAAATATCCGCACTCCTTTTCCGACAGGATACCGCTGTCCCTTAAAAACTCCCGTTTATTATACAAGTCCGATATAATCTGGCAGAGCCTTATCTTCGCCTTTCCAAACGTGTTCTCTTTCACGTTCGCAAAGCTGAGTCCGAGAACCGGATACGTCCCCTGCATCCCCCGGTACTTTTCCGATTTCCATATCCTCAGGTTTTCAAAAATGCTTCCCTTCCCCGCATAATCCAGAGAGAAAAAACGTTCCAGCATATTCATGTTCAGCGTCTTGCCAAAACGCCTCGGACGGGTAATCAGCGTCACGCTGTCCCCGTTCTCCCACCATTCCCGGATGAAATCCGTTTTATCCACATAAAAGTAGTTATTTTCCATCAGCGTTCCAAAATCCTGCACCCCGATTGCCGCCGTCCTTGCCATACCGTTCTCCTTCTATCTTCTATACTGCTGTCTGCCTTTTCCTTAATCTTAACACAGACACAACCGTAATTCCATGATAATTTATTTCCGCAGGCAGTCAGGCAAACCGTTCATTGCTGTTCACGCCTGAAACAATTTCTGCCCGCAAAGGAGGTGAATGACCATGTCTGTCAATTATACCCTGATTGGCACAAGAATCCGGGAATTGCGTTTGATACAGGGACTATCCCAGGAGGAACTTGCCGCTTTTTCCGGTCTTTCCAGCGTTTACATCAGCAACATCGAAAGAGCAAGGAAACATCCGGGGCTTGAAAGCCTGCTTTCCATCGCGGATGCCCTCGGCGTAACCATGAACGACCTGCTCGCAGGAAAC
Source organism: uncultured Kineothrix sp. (assembly GCA_910587275.1). Classification (GTDB taxonomy): domain Bacteria; phylum Bacillota; class Clostridia; order Lachnospirales; family Lachnospiraceae; genus Kineothrix. The sequence goes on along the minus strand of CAJUMD010000047.1, from coordinate 15,790 downwards.
CAAACGGCCGGCGATGCCGATTACCAAACGGACATCTGCCTGCTCCTGTATGGCTGTTCCGCCGCCGAGAAACGCTTTCTCTATGAAATCCTGAAATCCGCAAAGAATGCCATACGCATAAACGGCTGGAACATCCGGCCGTAAAACACAAACAGGACATAAACCCGCAGCATACTGCTTATCCTTCCGGTTTATGGCTTTTTCCCAAAAATCCCGTAAAATTAACAGCAAACCCCACAGCCGCCACCGCGGAAAAATGCGGGGAAACATATGAAAAAGCAAATATAAACAGACAAGGAAGCAGAAAACAGCATGGGAGATACCACAAACTTAAAATCCAAAATCCGGGAACGCTACCAGGGTACCGGACAAGACATCCTCGACGTCATCCCTGCCATTCCCGAAGCCGGTTTCCACAGCCAGACTTCCATTAAACGGGTCGCCGTATATGCAAGGGTTTCCACGGACGACCTGCGGCAGACATCCTCCTATGAGCTTCAGAAAAATCATTATACGGACATGATCCGCCAGCGAAGCGGCTGGGAGCTGGCGGAAATCTATGCCGATGAAGGAATTTCCGGCACTTCCTTAAAGCACAGGGATGCCTTTGTCCGGATGATTGCCGACTGCGAGGAAGGAAAAATCGACCTGATTGTTACAAAAAGCGTATCCCGTTTCGCCCGGAATCTTTTAGACTGCATTAGCTATGTCCGAAAGCTCAAAGATTTAAAACCTCCCGTCGGCATATTTTTTGAAACGGAAAATATCTATACCCTGAATTCCAGCAATGAACTTAGCCTTTCCTTCCTTGCCACGTTTGCGCAGGAAGAAAGCCATAACAAAAGCGAAATCATGAACGCATCCATAGAAATGCGCTTCAAACGCGGCATCTTCCTCACTCCTGCCCTCCTTGGCTATGACCGGGACGAAAACGGGAACCTTACCGTCAACGAAGAAGAAGCGCGGATTGTCCGCCTTATTTTCTTCCTGTATCTGTACGGTTATTCCTGCCGTCAGATTGCCGGTATCCTGACCAATACCGGGTGTAAAACAAAAAAAGGCAATACCGTATGGTCCGCCGGAAGCATCTTCGGCATTCTTCAAAACGAACGGCACTGCGGGGATATCCTGGCCAGGAAAACTTTTACCCCCAACTACCTGGACCACAAGGCAAAGAAAAACCGGAAAGACCGCAACCAGTACATTTGGAGGGACCACCACGAGTCCATCATCCCACGCGGCGATTTCATCGCCGTCCAAAGACTGCTTGCCAACGCAAAATACGGAAACAGAGGCATCCTCCCGCAGACCGAAGTGATAACGGAAGGCGTCTTCCGGGGGTTCGTCCCCGTCCATCCGAAATGGGGCGGTTTCCGGCCGGACGACTACCGCCTCGCCTCCCAAAGCGTACCGGACAAAACGCCGGACTGTTTTTCCCCCGCGCTGGAAAATGCCGTCTTACAGGGCTTCCAGGTGGTCCGCGCGCAGTTTTTCAATACCACGGAACGCATCTGTGTGACCTTCCGCACAAAAACCGTCCGTTTCAGCGCCGAGGCAATCCGCCGGATGTGCTGCTGCGAATATGTGGAATTCCTCGTCCACCCGGACCATATGCTGTTTGCCGTCCGCCCCAGTACAAAAGAAGACCGCCACGCCATCCGGTGGGCAGCAGACAAAAAAGGGAAAACAGTATCCCGGCAAATCCACGGCTGCGCCTACCTGCCAACCCTGTTCACACTCTTTGGATGGGAAAGCGGATACCGGTACCGCATCCTCGGCATCTGCCACCGGAACACGGAGGAAAGCATCCTCATTTTCAACCTCCGCGAAGCAGAAGTTTTCACGGCATCATCCACAAGGGAGGCTGTCTGTCCGCCCGAATGGGAAACCGGCTTTGGCAGCGATTCCCTGACCCATGCCCAGGCACGTGAAACCGCCTCTTTTTCCGGCAGGGAATGGAAGGCATCCATAAAATCGCAGCCATACGCCGAACCGGACATCCATGTCACGGATACCGCCAAAATCCATGACGGTATCCATTCCATCTTACGGGAGCTGCAGGAAACAGCAGAGACGGCACAGATACGGAAACATCCCGAAACACTGCAGTAAACGGAACACACAAAACACGGAATACGTAACCGTAAAAATGCAAAAGGAGATCCTGAAATGAACCGACCCGCCTTTACCTTCCACAACCAAAAAGCGGCCGTAAATAGCGCCTGCATCAAAGAACTTCCCGACACGGAATATATCCGGATTTATGTCAATCCGGACACAAAAAAACTAATCATCCGTCCCTGTACCAAAGACACGAAAGATTCCCTGCGCTGGTGCAGTCTGCCCAAACGCGCCCCGAAACAGATTCCCTGCCGCATCTTTTTTACAAAAATCCTTTCCCTCATGGAATGGGATGCCGCCTGCCGGTACCGGCTGTATGGGGAAAGTATCCGCTCCGGCGGGGAATTCCTTTTTGTTTTTGACCTGTGCAGACCGGAAATCACTGCCAGTCCAAAAAAGGGCGGAACGCCGGCACGGAAATGAGGTAATCATGACTACATCCCAAACCGTTTACACACAAAACGCCATCCTGCAATCTTTAAAACAGCCCCTTACGGAACAGGAATACCGGGCGCTGGAAGAAGACATTTCCGTCCACGGCTGCCGCACCCCTCTCCTCATTTGGGACAACTGCATCATCGACGGGAGCAAACGATATGAGCTCTGCCGACTTTTGGGGATTCCGTTTCCGGTCACCTGCCGGAATTTCACCGGACTGCCGGATGCCGTATCCTTCGTCTGCCAAACGCAGTTGAAACGGGAAGACTTAACGCCGGAAATGAGGAAATATTTAATCGGGCAGCAATACCACGCCGACCTGGACATCCGCGTCAGGGAATGCCTGAAACTTTTCCCTGCGGCATACGGACAAAAACAGGTATCCCTTCCGGCAAAACCACAGAAAAAATACGAAACCGCGCATGCCGTCGGCGCCCAATACTGCCTTGCTGCAGGCACCGTTTTAAAATACGGACGTTTCGCCAAAAACATCGACCTGCTGCGCGGAAAAAACGGGGAACTCGCGGCCTGCATCCTTTCTTCCGCACTCGCCATCTCCCTTGAAAATGTGGGCGAACTTGCAAAACTCCCGGTTTGCGCGCTCAACCGCCTGAAAGAAAAAACGGACGGCAACTGCCGCCATATCAGGTATGATGACATCCGGCAGGAACAGCATTGCAAAACCCCTGTGCCTTTCCGCCCCAAATTTGCCCCTCAAATCCATAACCTTCCCGCCTATGACCCGGATGCCGGAGTCTCCAGCCTTGCCCTGACCATCCCCTCCTGGGTCAGCTCCATCGCACATGTGGAGGACCATGCCGCACTGGAACATATCTCCCCCGCCGCCAAACAGAAAGCAAAAACGCAGCTCTGCGCCCTCCGCCAGGCTGCAGACCGTCTGTACCGGATGCTGGACCATGCTTAAACATCCGCCTCCCATGAAGCGCAATTGATAAGCGCTTTGTGCCGCATACGGCAGGGGAAGGAGACGAAACGGACCGCTTCCGTCAATTTTCATTCAACAATTACAATTACCGAAATGAGGAATATATTATGGAAACACAAAAGACAGACATAAAAGAAACAGACATACAAACGATACCGGAACATCAGGCGGCACAGGAATACCGGACCATACCGGACCAAAACACCGCACCGGAAACAGACAGTGAGCAGGAAACGGACATCCTGCAGTTCGTCCCTGATGTCCACTACGAATTAATCCCCATTAAGAACCTCGTTTCCAACCAGGAATACCAGCGGAATCTGTCCGCCCGGCATGTGAAACGGGCGGCGGAACATTTTGACCTGTACCAAATCAATCCGGTCAAAGTCAGCCGCCGCGACGGCATCAATTATGTGTTTAACGGCCAGCATACCATTGAAATCATCGCATTGGTTTCCGGCTCAAGGGAAACACCCGTATGGTGCATGATTTACGACGACCTCCTATACGCCCACGAAGCGGATATTTTCGCCAACCAGCAGAAGTATGTCAAACCGCTGCTCCCCTACGAAATATTCATGGCCAACGTGGAAGCCGGAAACGACAAACAGCTTATCATAAAAGAACTGGTGGAATCCTATTCCCTCACCATAAGCTCCGTCCCCTGCCCGAACAGCATCCGCGCCATATCCACACTGGAAAACATTTACGGGCAATACGGATACCATGTCCTCGACCGTATCCTGCGTCTCATCGCCGGCACCTGGGAAGGGGAAAACCATTCCTTCAGCGCCAACATGTTAAACGGGGTAGCCAAACTCATCCATGCCTATGGCGACGACATAAAGGATGACGTCTTCCAATCCAAGCTCTGCCACGTTTCCATAAAGGAACTGAGCCGGGCTGCCAACGACAGAAGGCACGGCTCCCTCGGTTTCGCCGAAGCCATGTTAATTTATTATAACAAAAAGAACCACGGGGGACTCCCGTGGGAAAAACTTTATGTGCGTGATACATAAACGAAACCGCCCTCTCCCGTCTTCCGGTACGTAAGCGGGGATACCCCGTTCTTCCGAAGCGGCAAATCCGAGCTGTTCTACTGCCGCTTTGCGCTCCTCCGCAAAAGGCGGCACCTTAGTCGCCATCATCCGGCAGCCAAACAGTTCAAGCACTGATGGAAGCATCATGGAAAGTATTCCTGTAATTTCTCTTGCCTCTTTAGGGATTACCATTTGTCCTCGTTCACAGACTTTTACTGTTCCAAATATGTGCTTTCCCTTTGGCATAGACATATCATCCACCTCCAAAATCATATTTTTCATATTAACACGAAAAGTATAGATTAATCAGGCGAAAATGTCAATTCGCTATTCTGTTGGCTTTTCATAAAATGAGGGAGTGTCGCGGCTTAATTGAATTACCTGACGAACATGCCGCAGAAGAAAAGAAATGGGTATTTGGGTCCGCTGACGGCGGCACGCCTGCGACCGCCCTTTCCCTGCCTGCCGCTCTGCCTCGCCCCTCTCTTAAAGCGCTTCCCTCCGCGCGTTCCAACCTAAAGTGCCCAAAGAGAGAGACAATACAGCCGGCCGGCAGGGAAAAAGCGGTCGCAGCACACGCTTTAATACCCGATACACTCTTTCAGCCAGTCATTCGTCACATAATATTCCACGGCGCCGTACTGTTTTGGCGCTATTTCATGCAGATTCCCAATAGTCGAATCCTCTTTAAGCATGTCCTGCGTAATAAGGGCAGCGGGCATCTCAATATAATCCACAGGCGCACCCGTTGTCCGGTCCTTAATATCCCCGTAATCACCGTTCATTTCCAATGCAAGGATGCGGATTCCCTGTTCCCCGTTCGCCCTGAAATCGGTACAGGCACATGCCTTCCACATGGAACCTTCCTCCAGCATATACCGGATATCCATATTACAGATATCCGCCGATACCAGCGGAATATCCTTTCCCGCCTCCTTCAATGCCTGGTAACACCCCTGGGCATAGGCATCGTAAGCAACCCATATGCCGTCCACTTCCCCTTCGCCGTATTTCATCAGCGCTGCACCCATCACGTCGTACATGGACGCGGTAACGTTGCCGTAATCCGCAGGACCGATGACTTCCAGCGTATGGATTTTCCCGCTTTCTTCATATTCCTGATACCCCTTTTCCCTCCTGTCAAAAACGGCAATATAGTCCGGTCCTACCCATACTTTTATCAGGTTCACCTGCTCCCTGCCCGGATACAGTTCCCCGCACAGGTATTCCAACAAATCCGCAGCCAATCCCTCATCATCCTGAAAGAACTGGGTCACGCCTTTTATCTTTTGTGTCTGTCCTGAACTGTCTTCAAACTGGGTATCAAAAGTCACGATTTTTAAATCCGGATAGGCTCCCAGTATATCCTGCAAAAACGTATAAGAATAATCTTTTCCCCCGTGCGACACAAACAGCCCGTCATACCCGTCCGCTGCACATGTGGCAATATAATTTTGGAAAAGGGCATCATCCCCGCCGGAAAAATATACATCGCAGGACATCCCCAGCTTTTCTGCCGTTTCCACGCACTGGTCGGCACAGAGCCGGAAAATCTCGCTGGAAGCCATATTCAGTATGTATGCCACTTTCTTTCCTGCAACAGGGGAGTTTTCCGCCGCCGGAAAGGTTTCCGTTCCGGCTTCCGCCGCTTCCCGCCCATCCTGTACGTCTCCCGCCGTCTGCACCTGTTTTCCGCACCCTGCCATGAAAAAGGACAGCAGAACTGCCGCGCATAACACAGCGAAAAATCTCCCGCTTTCTTTTCCGCTTTCTTTTCTGCCTCCCGTTTTCCGTTCCATCCGGGAACCTATCGTCCTGCTTCCCGCTTTATCTCCCACTTCCACGCCTGCTACCCTGTTTTTCGATTCCATGCCTGCCACCCTGCTTCCCGCTTTCATGCCTGCCGTCCTGTTTCCTATTTCCTGTTTCCATGCCGGTTTTCCCGCTTCCTGCTTACTTCAATTCCCAAATTCCAAAAATCCAAAATTCCAAAACTCTAAAAATTCGTCCCGTTCCATCCCCATTTATCGCTTTCCTCGTATTTCACATAGACACGGTCCTTTGGAATCTCAAGTTTACTTTAGAATCCCCCTGTCACGGCATAGCGCCTCGATGCTTCTGTCATAAGTGGCTTCTGCTTCTTTGGAAAAGAAGCATCCGGGTACCCCTTCGTTATTGTCCCTGTGATGTGCCACACAGTCGCAACATTTCCCGTGTCTTGGACAGGCGTAAGTACAGGGGCATAATCTGTCGTTATCACAATTTGACATAACCGTATCTCCTTCTTCTTTTTGTCGGTTTATTGGTTCCGTCTTCCCGTATGTAATAATACCGGTGACTGCATTATATCAGAAAAACATTTGCCCAAAAGCGGTTTTGCATGGAACGCATTTTTTCCGTTACGCTTTGTCCCGCTGTTCCTAAAGATAAAATCCGCCCATCCGGTACTTTTCAATCTTATTTTTCAGCTCCTGCGTCCGCTTTTTATTCGTGTCCTGTTTTTCATAGATATCATCCAGCAGCAGATTGATATTTTTCTGCATCAGCATATTGGTATGCACCATATTCTGCATGATATCAATGGCATTTTTAGGATTGTTCCGGATAAATTCCTCCAAAGAATCCCTGCTGATGCGCATCAGCAGCACATCGTCATAGGCAACCACCGTATAGATGCCGGGCTGGTCGGAAAGCACATTCGCTTCCCCGAAACATTTCGGTTTGGAATAAATTCCAATCAAATGTTCCTCTTTTTCCCCATACCGGATATATACCGCCACGGACCCGGATACAATCTTATACATCTCACCGTAAACCGCGCCCTCTTTCAAGATTACCTCATCTGCATGGAACTTCTGCATTTTCACATTTTCCACCGGTTCTCCACCTCCGTTTCTTTTTTCTACAACCACTCCCCCATCCTGCCGGGGATTTAAGCTGCGGACACGCATTGCCGTCTCATTCAGGAAACGTTTTTCAGTTTCCCGGTATCCAGCATATCAAGCCCTGCGGCCAATTCCACCAATTCCGCCTGCAGGCAGAACAGGTCCGCCGCAGTCGTGAAAAATTCCAGTATTACATTCAGGGCAATGGTTACTGCGATTGCCTCCATGGGAATCTTAAGCTGTACAAACAATATGGTATAACAGGTCAGCGCGCCGCCGGGAATCGGAGGTGCCGCCACCGCAAGCACGATGGCAATGAGGAACGCCATCGCCAGCCACACTGGGGAAACCGTCACACCGTAAATTTCCGCCATGCAGAATCCCACCGCAAGGAACTGGACGGAAACTCCCGGCATAAATATGACCTGTCCCAAAGGAACGCCGAAATTCACAATCCTTTTATCGATTCCAAGTTCCTTTTCACAACATTCCATATTCACCCCGAAAGCCGCCGAAGAAGATGCCGTGGTCAGCGCAATCAGGAACGTTGGCATCATCTTCTTTAGCAACAGCGCAGGACGCACCTTCCTCCGCGTACAAACCAGCACAAGATACACTCCCATGACAATCATATGCCCGGCGAGCATGGCAGGAAGCAGCTTATACGTATGGAAAAATACGGAAAAATCATTGCCGAGCACCATGGTCAGAATACTGCCGAATACAAACAGCGGCACAAAAGAACTGACCGTCTCCATGATAAACTGCACAATATAATTGGACTGCTCCACAAACGCCGCCGCAACCGTAGCCTTACTTCCCAAAATCAGCATTGCCGTACCAATCAAAACCGCAACAAAAATAATCTGCAGCGGATTCCCCTCCGTAAAGGGCGTAAAAAAATTTCCCGGAACAATGTCCAAAATCATCTGAAACAGTTCGGAAAAATCAAACATTCCCCCGCCTCCCGCCGCGAGGGAAAAAAGAGGCAGAACCGCCATACATGCCGGAAGCGTCAAAAGAACGGACATCAAAAGAAAACGTCCAATCATCCTTTTCCCAATCTTCCCCATCGTAGCCGTATCTCCGATGCTGTAAATCCCCCATGCCACCGAAAGAAACACCATGGGGCCCGCAATAGCGGATAAAAGTCCCATAAAGCGTTCAAAAACAGGTCCTATCAGCTCATTTATCAAAAACTCCCGGATACCCGCCGGCAAAAAGCGGCACAAACCGCCGCCCAAAAGCGCCAGCACCACCGACCACACCAAAGACACCATTTGTGACCGTTTCTTCTTTTTGGGCATAAACAGAATCAGGTTTACCCCGTTCTTATACTGCCATACAGGCGCCGCCCCGATATTGGCAAGCAGTCCACGCAGCACTTCGCTCTGCCCTTCCTCCCCCGTATCAAAAGGATCAAAGCGCTCCCCCGGCAGGGAGAGTTCCAGCCGGATACGGTTTAAACGCCTGGTGCACTTCTGCGTAAATACCGCCCCCGCCCCAAAAACCTCCTGATACTTTAACAGTGTCTCCTCCACCATAAGCCTGGTCTGCAGGATATCCCTCTGTGCCACCCCACATTCCCCCAGCGCCGCTTCCACATCCTTGCATACCTGCGCAATACTTTCATTCCCCAACTCCCGTTTCCCCGCCTTACCACCCTCTGTCTTCCCGGTTTCCGTTTTCCTGTTTTCCATTTCCCCGGCTTCTTTTTTCCCATTTCCGGCTTTCCCGTTCTCCATACCGCACTAACCATTCCTTCCTGTCTCCAAATTGCCAATCCCCAAAAAATATTTGTACGTTTGACGCCGGGCGAAAGCGCGTCCTTAGGACAACCGTATCTTATCCGGCGCATCCGGCTTAACTCCAACCCATCTTCTTCTTAAACTCAAAACAAATCATGGTAATATCGTCAAACTGCTCCGCGTCCCCCACAAACGCATCGATATCCCTTTTCACGGCGGGCAGCAGTTCCGCCGGCGACAGCGCCGCATGATCACGCAATACCCTCTCCAACCGTTCCATGCCGTAAAGTCCGTTCTCCTTATTGGTCGCTTCCGTTACGCCGTCCGTATACTGGAAGAACTTATCCCCCTCCTCCAACTGCATGGAGCCGCACTGGTAACGGATGCCCTCCATACCCGCCAGAACAAATCCCGCACGTATCTTATGCGGCTCAAAGACGCCTCCCTTTTTGCATACAAACGGAATCTCATGCCCCGCATTCACGAAGCGGAATTCCCCCGTTGCCAAATCCAATACCCCTTCAAAAGCGGTAATGAACATACCCTCGCTGTTGGATTCACACAAAAGGTTGTTTACCTCGGTAAATACCTCCCCCAAATCCCTGCCCGGCTGGGTATGGTCCTTAATCAGCGTCTTCCCGATGACCATGAACAATGCCGCCGGAACCCCTTTTCCCGACACATCCGCCGCCACCACGGCAAGATGGCGTTCATCCACCATGAAAAAGTCATAAAAGTCGCCTCCTACTTCCTTTGCCGGCTCCATGGCGGCAAATACGTCGAACTCCTCCCGTTCGGGGAATGCGGGAAAAATGCAGGGCAGCATGGACTGCTGGATATTTGTCGCCACATTCAGCTCCGCCGTGGTCTTCATCGTCCTCGCACTTTGGTTAATGGAGTAAAAAATCATCCAAAATTCCACCACAAAAATCAGGCACACCGTAATATACAGCAAAAAGAACCATGGACTGTTCGGGTAAATCCCCACACCGTTTGACACAAGATTGATAAAATAAAATCCTACCACCGAAATGAACAGTGCCGGAAGGAACACTGCCATTTTCCCACCGACCGCCTCAACGGTGCGGTGGATGGTTTTTTTCAGGAAACGGGCATACAATACCGAAAATACGGCATACACGAAAATCTTGATTCCGATAAAGAAAACCAGATTCGCCGTATCATAAGGGCTTTCCTGAATCAATCCCAGCGCCGTCCCAAGAAGGGTATCCGTAGTCCCACAGAACATAAACGTGCTGACATTGGCAATCAGACATGCCATCAGGGATATGGCGAGCTTAGTGGACCAACTGTCCTTATACAAAAACTGCGCTATCATACACATCAGGGCGGAAAGCCCCAATATCCCCACCGCATCGTTATATAAATTAACGGAATAGCTCACAAACGCTATGAAATATCCAACCACAGCCCCGATGGTCCAACAGACAGCCCTTACCGAACCTTTGTATTTCGGAATCAGCGTAATCCCCGTCAACAGGCCGGCAAACACCGATGCCATGAAAACCGCAAAACTCCAAAGTGCAATCGACACCATTCCATCTCTCTCCTTTTCCGCTCTCCCCTTTAAAATAAGTCCATTCCGCTTAGGGCGGACAGGTATTTGTCCAAATATTCCCCGGTGATAACGCTCCACCCTTCCAGCAGACTCCATAAATACCCATCGGTAAGATCCTGCACAACAGGTATTTCATGAAAGTTTTTTGTTTCTTCATTTGTCATTAACCCTTGCAGCTGTTCCCTGCCTTCCTCTGTCTGCTTCCGCTCCTGCAGCAGCTTGTCAAATTCCCCGTCCGTCAGCACTTCCACGGCATAGCCCAACTTCGCGGCAGCCCGGAACAAATCGGAAAATTTTAATTCCACGGGCGGACAGACATGGAAAACCGCCGTATCCTCCCCCGTCGCCGTCAGCACCACGATGTTATGCGCCGTCTCGTCCACCGGCGAAAAATTAACGCTTGCTTCATAAACCGACAAAGGCACAGCCCCCATCTTAATATAAGAAGAAAACCGGCGGGTAAAGGCATTGGAACGGAGATTCATTTGGAATTCCCCGTCGCGGATGCGCCCCTGGAGGTTCCCGATGCGCATGATTTTTATTTCCAGTCCGTCCTTCACCGCCGCCCGGAGCAGCTCATATTCCGCCATATATTTGGAATAAATATACTGGTTATGGATTTCCTGCCCGATATAAAAATCCGATTCACAAAAACGCTCCTTCCGCGCATCCCCCGCCGTCATGCCCGCAACACTGATGGTGGAAATCTGGCAGAGCGCCGCCCGCTCCTTCCCGGCAAACCGAATCAGGTTCCTTACCCCCTGCGTATTTATCTTTTCCAAATCGTCCCCGTAGGAAAAATGGGACACATTTGCGGCGGAATTGATGATAGTGTGGATACGGACCGGGCACTTTTGCGTAAAAATATCCTGGTTTGTGATATCCCCTTCCACCACCAGCCATTTATCCCCGTAACTTGCGGAAAAATCTTCTTCCGCATAATAAAACAGGGAAGATTTCACACGCTTTAAGGCAGTGAGAGTCTTCTTCGGACGGGACAGGCAGACGATTTTGCCGCACCAGTCCGGGTTCCTTAGCAAATCCACAAGAATATGTATCCCAAGATAACCCGTCACACCCGTTAGCAGCACATTTCCGAGATACTTGCGTTTTACTTCTTTTTGCGTATGCGCGGCAAGGTATTCCTCTATTCCTTCGTAATCCAAATGCCTTATGTCAAATTCCGCTCCGCCGCCGTCCGCGCCCCCGGAAATCCGCTCCAGCAAAAGGGCAGGCGTGGGATACCGGTATAAATCCCCGAATTCCAGCCGGTTATCCGAAAGTTCCAGCTTTTCTTCGATTTGCAGCAGCACCGTGACGGCGCTTAAGGAATCGCCGCCCAATTCAAAAAAGTTGTCATCCATACCGACGCACCCTGCGGACAGCACTTCCCCGAAAATACCGCAAACCAACTTTTCCCTCTCCGTTTCCGGCGCTTTATACACCCGGACGTATTCCACTGGCTCATCCGCAAGGGCTTTCACATCGGTCTTCCCGTTGGGCGTCTGCGGCATGGCGGCAATCTCCTTTAAAATATCCGGAACCATATAGGAAGCCAGCCGCGCCTTCATATGCGCCCTCAACGCCTCCCTGTCCACGGCGCCTTCGGATAAAACGGTATAAAAACCCGCCAAACGCTCGGTCTTTTCCTTTTCCATTCCTATTTTCCGTATGATACAGCAACACGCCCCGATACCGGGAAATTCCCCCATGACATTCTCGATTTCCGACAGCTCTATGCGCAGTCCCCGCAGTTTTACCTGTCTGTCGTTCCTGCCGCAGTACATCATTCCCTCTTCCGAAAAATATCCCAAATCCCCGGTGCGGTACAGCCGGATACCGTTCCACATTCGGTATTTGGCTTCCGTTTCTTCCGGCCGGTCTTTATAGCCGATGCCTACACCATTGCCGTATACGCAGATTTCCCCCACTGCGCCGAAAGGAACCGGATGTTCCTCCCTATCCAGGAGCAGGATACCCGTATTGGCTATGGGCATTCCGATGGAAACGGCATCTCCCGCCTCAGTGATGGTGGCGCCGATGGTGGTTTCCGTGGGACCGTAACCGTTGTAAATCCGTATCCGGTAAGTATCCGCCAGCCGCTTCACAAGACTTCCGGGCAGAACCTCCCCCGCCGCCAGGATAGCTTTCACACCGCCCAGGGCTTCCCGGAAGGCTTCGTTTGCCAAATAAGCATTTATGCGCGAAGGCGTGCAATGCAGGATATCCGCACCGTGCCGCCGGATATGCGCCGCAAGTTCCCCCGCATCCGTCATGGCTTTTTCATTGCCCAGCTCCACGAACAGCCCGTTCATCAGCGGAACAAAGATTTCAAACAAAGAAATATCAAAACAAATCGAGCCAATCGCTACGATTCCATGCCCGTTTTGGGTCACATCCCGGTTAAAGGGATTGTTGTTCGGGTGTACGATGTTTGCGATACCCTTATGGGACAGCATCACCCCTTTGGGCCGCCCCGTCGTTCCCGACGTGTAAATCATGTATGCAAGGTCATCCTGCCCGATTTCCGGCAGGAGATCCGGCTCCGCTTCCTGGGATAACAGGTCATCGATTTCCGTATACTCATACTCTCCCGCAATCTCCACGTCTTTGGAGGAAACCAGGCGCACCGCCCCGCTGTTTTCCAGGATATATGCAATCCGGTCCATGGGATAGGAAGGATCTGCCGGGATAAATGCCGCCCCCGCTTTCGCTATGCCAAGAATCGTTGGAATCAGACGGTAATCCCTCTTCAACAGAAAGGCAACGCTGTCGCCGCCCTTCACGCCAAGCCGCCGCAGCCCACAGGCAATCCTGTCGCTGGCACGGTCAAGCTCCCCAAAGGTAAAGGCATGGTCCCCCGCATACAGGGCTGGGGCATCCCCATACTGCTTTGCCGCGCGCCGGAACAGGGAAGGAATCGTAAGTTCTTTTCCCACGGGAAACGTTTTTCCCTTCACCGAAGTAACTTTCCGGTATTCCGCTTCCCCCATGGTTCTGATGTCCGAAAGCATTTTGGGCGAAAGAGCGTCTCCCCGGCTTTCTCCCGGTATCCCGTCCGAAAGAACCGTAAGAATGGCATCCAAAAAATACCCTGCTTTTTCCTCCGTATAAACGGATTGCTGATAATCCGCCTGCATATCCAGTCCGCCGCTTTCGCTCCAAAACAGGTTAAATGTCATATGGTTTGACATATCTCCTGCCACGCTGAACCGGACGCTGTACGGGAAGTCCGCATGAAAGGAAAAACGGTAGAAGTTAAACACATATTCCGAAACGGTTTCCCCCGTCACCGCTTCTTCCCGCAGAACGGAAAGGATACGGTCAAAACCGCATCCCTTATGCGCCGATGCTTCCGCCGATGCCTGCTTCACCCTCCGGCACAGCTGCACAAAAGTATCCGCCCCTTCCACCCTTACCCGTACCGGAACCAGCAATGTATAACAGCCGAGCGTGTTTCTCTGCCCCTGCGTCCGGTTTAACCGGGGCATCAGAAACACCGCATCCTTTTTGCCCGTGGCCTTGGCAAGATAGAGCGCATAAGCAGACGCAAAAAGATAAGGGACGGAAATCCCCTCCCTTTCCCCGAACCGTTCCGCTTTCCGCATCAGTTCCCCCGGCACACAGACGCGCAGGCTCCCGAACCCGCTTTTGTCCGTTTTCTGCGGGAAAACGGCAGCCTCAAACTCCGCACCGGAAAAAAGGGACTGCCAAAATCCGTCCGCAGACCCGCTTCCGCCGGAACCATCTCCTTCTCCCGCAGAATTGCTTTCACCGGCAGCATCGGTTTTACCGGCAGGAACATTTTCTGCAGCACCGCCTTTTTTACCGGCAGAGCTTCCAGGCAGATAACCGTCCTCCCGGAAGAAGACCGACGGTATCATCTCTTTTCCCGCAAGCACATCCATGACATTTTGGACAAACAGGCTCATGCCGTAGCCGTCAATGATAATATGATGGAAACACACGTATAAGAAAACACCGCCTCCCGAAAGCGGAATGACTTTTGCCCGGTACAGGCACCCTTCCATATCCAAAGGGCGTCTGTCCATATTCCCCATGTATTTTTCCGCCAAATCCGCATCACGTTCTTTTCCTGTTTCACAACCGGAAACTTTTCCGGCGCCGACGGAAAACATCCACTCCCCGTCCTCTTTCACAAGAACGGCGGCAAAAATGTCCGCGCGGTCAAGCACCGTATCCACCGCGGCAATTACTTCCTGCGGGGTATGGTCCGGCAGGTGGAGTTTTAAGGAAATCGTATTCCGTGCGCTACCCGGATGTGCCTGCTCCGCCCTTAAAATCTGGGTCTGTGATAGGTTCCGTCTGAACTTCTGTTTTTCTACTGTCATCATACTGTCTCCGTTTTCTTCGCCTGCGGCAGTTTGGATGCCATCTTCCTTATGCCTTTTCAATCGTCAGGATATCCGCAAAACCGGTTACTTCAAAAATTTCCATAATGGTGTCGTTGACATGGGTCACGCGCATACTGCCCTGCTTGTTCATGGTCTTCTGCGCCCCTAAAAGGACACGCAGTCCTGCCGACGATAAGTAATCCAAATCCTGCATATCAATGGTTAAATCCTTCACCCCGTCGATGGAATCCTTAACCGCTGTCTCAAGCTCCGGCGCCGTATTGGTATCCAGCCTTCCTTCCAGTGCAAAACATAAACTGCCGCTTCCGTTTTCCGTTTTTGTGATTTTCATATTTTCCTCTTTTCTGCGCTGTTTTTCATGTATTCCGGGCTGCGCTTACAGCGCGGACACAGCTCCGGCGCTTTTTCCTGTATTTTCTTCTCTTTCCGGTCATCCCAGCCCCTGTCTGCCCGGCAGTCATACTGCCCGTGTTATCCGATTATATCAGATTTTTTTTCTTATTTGGGTAATGTGGCACAGTTCGTATTTTTTCCGGTATCATTTGCAGATACCTGCCCGGTGCGGACGCAAAAGCCGGGAGCACCACCCCCTGCCCGGTTTGTCCCTGCCTCCCTGTGCTTCCCCTGCCGGCATCTGTTCAAAACCTGTTTCAAAAA
>CAJUMD010000046.1 GCA_910587275.1 uncultured Kineothrix sp. | reverse complement strand
TTTATGATTACACTTTCGCCAATGATAACGGCCAGAATCCCGTCATGGAGAAAGCCCACGCCTATGTGCGACAAGCATCGGGGAATGTACCCTCCTATGATTCAAACAAAAACACCTTGATAATTGAATTGGCTTTACACCAACAACCAAATCCGCTATAATGAATACAGCAGCAAATAACAGTTACTTTCATAAATAAAGGCGGTGATCCTATGGAGGTATTGGAAATGTCCGAAAAAGAAATGTTAAAGATATCCGTTGAAGAATTCGACAGAATACAAGATTATATGATGTCTTGTGAAAAAGATTCCGAAGTATACAAAAAAATGAAAAGACGTTATACGGCATTAAAAGTCATTTTGACAGCTTCAGGTATTAATCTGACAGAAATTGATTTTATTAAAGAATAACAATCACATAACCTCCAAATAAAAAAGTGTAAAGTCCATTGAATTATCAAGGGCTTTACACTTTTTTATTTGGAGGTTATGGACATGGGAAGCTCAATATATGAATACGAAATGGTAACGGAACAAATCCTCCGCCGGTTAGAAAACCGGTATCATCCTCCAGCGTAGATTCAATACTTCCTCCTATCCCGCAATTCCTGATACAGCGCCTGGTAATTCCCGTACCGTACCTGACTGATTTTCCCTTCCTGCAGCGCTTCCTTTACGCCGCAGTCCGGTTCGTTCAAATGCACGCAGCCGCGGAAGCGGCAGTTTTTTTCATAAGCGGCAAACTCCGGGTAGAATCCCTGCAGTTCCTCTTTTTCCAGGGAAAAAAGTCCTAATGACGTAAATCCGGGCGTATCCATGATGTAGGTATTTTCCTGCAGGGCAATCAGCTCCGAATGCCTGGTGGTATGTCTGCCCCTTTGGATTTTACGGCTGATATCGCCTGTCTGCATTCCTGCCGACGGGTTCAGGCAGTTAATCAGGGAGGATTTTCCCACCCCGCTTGGACCCGCCACCGCCGTGGTCTTACCGGCAAGCAGCTTGGAAAGTTCCACCATGCCCTCCTTCTCCCCTGCACTGGTAAACAACAGACGGCAGCCGCTGCCTTCATAAGTAAACCGCAGCCACTCCTTTTCCTCCTGCGAAGCAAGATCCTGTTTGTTGAAACAGATTACGCACTTAAGTCCCTGCTGCCCCATCATAATAAGAAACCGGTCCAAAAGATTGAAATTTGGCTCCGGTTTCACAATGGCGAATACAATAAGCGCCTGGTCGATATTGGCAACCGCCGGACGCACCAATTCATTGCGGCGCGGGAGCATCTCCACGATGCTCCCCGTTCCCGCATCTCCGTCCAATACCTCCAGGCGCACATCGTCCCCCACAAGGGGCTTCCTGTTTTCCTTCCGGAAAATTCCTTTCGCCTTGCACTCATATATTTTCCCGCATGTTTCCGGCCCTTCATCCGTATGCACGTAATAAAAACCGGCAATCCCTTTTATAATCTTTCCCTGCTGATATCCCATACCTTCCGTTCCTTATGCTTCCGGTGTAAACTGTAATTCCCGCACAACCGTTTTCTCCACTTCCGCGCCCTCCGTAGTGATAGTTTCCCCGGTATCGGGATTCGTGTCCACCACCGCATCCGTTTTCACCTTATACGTAAACGTTACGGTTCCCGATGCCGCCTGGATTCCCGTATAGTTTACCGAAATCGGGAAAGATGCCGTATTGGTATTTAACAGCGACACACCGTCCGCCGTGACGATACTCACCACCACGTTCAGTCCGTCCCGGTAATCGGGGTCTTCCTCCGCCGAAGGCGGCTCAATGCTGCCGCTGAAACTGTACGTCGTCTGTTTCGGCCCAAGACTAACGCGCAGGTCAATCGCCGTCCCCTTATCCACATAAGTGTTTACGGAATAACTCTGGTAACAGACAAGCCCCGCCAAAGCAGCGTCATCGTTGTTCACCTCTGTCACGCTGCCCACCGTAAGCCCAAGCTCCGTAAGCGCCGCCATGGCATCCATCTCCGGCACCCCAATCACATCCGGTACCCTGACCTTACTGTCTTCCGGTCCCTGGCTGACCTGTATGGTCACTGTGGAACCGCTGGGTGCCTTGGAACCCGCCGACGGATTTTGGGAAATGATATTTCCTTTTGGCACATCGTTGTCATAGCTTTCCGTCCGATTCACCACAAATCCCTTCTGTTCCAGGTTGGACACGCCTTCCGCCGTGGAAGCCCCTACCACGTCCGGCACTTCAATGCCGCTGGCTCCTGCGCTGACCGTTAACAGGATTTCCGTTTTGCCGTCCACCATGGCACCGATATCGATGTTACAGCGTAACACCAGTCCCGCTTCGTATTTGTCTGTTTCCTGGTACTCCACCTCCGGCGACAGACCGAGTCCCAAAAGCTCCTGACGGACTTCCTCCAACTGTCTGCCTACCACTTTTGGCATTTCCACTTGCCCGGTTTCTTCCGCCGCCTGGGCTTCCTCCCCTCTGTTTTCCCCGTTTCCAAGCGGAAGGATACCCATGGTCTTCCCCACCAAAAACAGGACGATACAGCCGATTACCAAAGCGGCAGCCACGGCTAGAACAGTAGTAATCCGCTCCAGTTTCGGATCGTAATCCTCATCTTCACCGTTTTCCACTTCATCCCCGTAGTCCTCCTCCGCATCGTCTTCCTCGTACATTTCTTCCTCGTAGGCTTCTTCCCCGTAAGGCTCCTCATCATAATCTTCGCCGTCGTCTTCCTCCTCCGGCTCCTGCCGCTTCGGCCTGCGCACGGCATCCTTCTTCAGCCGAAGCGCTTCGTCCATGGAATCCCTGCGGTCGGACTGCTTCTTAATCTGCACCATATCCCTGTCCGTAATCATCCGCGTGGATGCTTCCTCGTCCGGGTTGACCAGCTTCACGAATTCCTCATCCGGGCTGATTAGGGACTGCTTTAAGTCCGCCGCCAGCTCCGCCACCGACTGGTACCTGCGGTCCGGACTTTTCTGGCAGCATTTAAAGACAATCTGCTCCACGCTCACCGGAATTTCCGGGATATAGTCCCTTGGGGACGGAATCGGCTCCTGTATATGCTTAATGGCAATCGCTACCGTTGTATCCCCGTTAAAAGGCACCCTTCCCGTCAGCATTTCAAACAGGGTGATGCCAAGGGAATAGATATCGCTCTTTTCATCGCTGTACCCGCCCCGCGCCTGCTCCGGCGACGTATAATGTACGGACCCCATCACATTGGAAGTAATGGTATTGCTGGTGGCAGCCTTGGCAATGCCGAAATCCGTCACCTTCACTTTCCCTTCCTTTGAAATGATGATATTCTGGGGCTTAATGTCCCTATGGATGATATGGTTATTATGGGCTGCCTCAATGCCCATGGAAACCTGGATGGCGATGCTGATTGCCTCTTTGACCGACAGCCTTGCCTTTTTCTCGATATATTTCTTTAAAGTAATACCTTCCACCAGCTCCATGACAATGTAATGGGCGTCATTTTCCTCCTCCACGTCATAAACATTGACGATATTGGGATGCATCAGTCCTGCCGCCGCCTGTGCTTCCACCCGGAATTTTGCCACAAAATTGGCATTTTCGGCAAACTCCTGTTTCAGTACCTTAATTGCCACGAAACGGCTTAACTTGCTGTCCCTTGCCTTATATACATCCGACATGCCGCCGGTCCCTATCTTTTCCAGAATTTCATACCGGGCTCCAATTATCATTCCTATCTTTATCATTCCAATAACAATGCTCCTTTCAAAGTCCGCCGGGTCCTGGCTTGCCATCCCCTGGCAATTTGCCACCGTTTCATAACGTGCAAAGATTCCGCGGGTTCACATACCGCCCCATGGCCTACATGGATTCTGCGGGTTCTGCCGGTTCCACAAATGTTTCCACAATAATGACTGCAATGTTGTCCTTTCCCCCGTTTTGGTTGGCGGCTTCCACCAGTTCCTCCGCCCGCTCCTCCACACTGACTTCCCTGGATAAAATCATATGGATTTCCTTATCCTCCAGCATATTCGTCAGTCCGTCGGAACACATCAGCACGATATCCCCCGGCTCCAGCTCCACATGGAAAAAGTCCACATCCACCCTGTCCTTGGCACCCACTGCCCTCGTAATAATGTTCTTGTCCGGATGGCTTCTTGCCGAAGCCCTGTCAATACCGCCAAGCCGGACCATTTCTTCCACAAGGGAATGGTCTCTCGTAATCTGCTCAATCTTCCTGTCGTTCACCACATACAGTCTGCTGTCGCCCACATTGGCAACTTCCAGGTATTTATCCCCAAGGCATGTCGCCGCTACCACCGTAGTGCCCATGCCGCTTAAGGCTTCCTCCTCGCCTGCCTTCTTCCGTATATGGTCGTTGGCCGTCTCGATTGCCATCCCCAATATTTTCACCGGACTTTTCTCAAAGGAACGTTCTATTTCTTCCTTCATCGTCTCGACTGCATATTTGGAGGCATAATCCCCCGCATTATGCCCTCCCATGCCGTCCGCCACGATAAATACATTCGGCAGGTTCCCAAGCGGCTTCTCCGATGCAAACACATAATCCTGATTCAGTTTTCTCTTTCTCCCTATATCCGTAATGGAAAATGCCCTTAACACGTCAAAACCTCCAAGTCCACCAACCTATGGGACGGTTTACTCCTTAAGCGCCTGACGCCTTAACTGCCCGCAGGCGCCGTCGATATCCCTTCCCATTTCCCTTCTTATAGTAACATTTATTCCATTTTTTTCAAGTTTATTTTTAAATGCAATCACATCCTCCTGCGCCGTAGGCCGGAAATCCCGCTCTTTGACGGGATTTACCGGAATCAGGTTCACATGGCAGTTTAAGGGTTTTACCAGCCGGATCAATCCTGCCGCGTCTTCCCTCCTGTCATTCACGCCGCTTAACAGGCTGTATTCAAAAGTAATCCTGCGCCCCGTCTTCTCAAAGTAGTATGCACATGCTTCCATCAATTCATCCAGTCCGTAACGGTTGGCAATGGGCATAAGCTGCCTCCTCTTTTCATCCGTTGCGGCATGAAGGGACAGAGCAAGCGTAATCTGCAGCCCCTCCCCTGCCAATGCGCGCATCTGGGGCGCCAGCCCGCAGGTGGAAAGGGTAATATTACGCTGGCTGATATGAAGTCCGTTTTCATCCGTCAGCAACCTTATAAATTTAACCACATGGTCATAATTGTCCAACGGTTCCCCGGTTCCCATTATCACCACATTGGAAACCCGCTCCCCGGTCAGCCTGGTAATGGCATAGACCTGCTCCAACATCTCCGAAGGCAGGAGTCCCCTCTCCAGCCCGTCCAGCGTGGAAGCGCAAAATGCACACCCCATGCGGCAGCCCACCTGTGAGGATATGCAGACACTGTTCCCATGCTTGTACCTCATCCATACGCTTTCCACCGTATTACCGTCCGAAAGCTCAAACAGGAACTTCTTTGTCCCGTCCGTTTGGGATTCCTGCACCCGCAGCGGTTTTAAACCGGTATAGGAATATTCCCCCTGACATTTTTCCCGCAGCTCTTTCGACAGGTTTGTCATCTGTCCGAAATCTTCCGCCAGTTTCACATGCATCCACTCATACATCTGCTTTGCCCGGAAGGATTTTTCCCCCAAAGCAGACATTTCGCTTTTTAATTCTTCCAATGTCATGGACTTAATGTCCTTCTTTTTGTTTTTCAAATTCCCAGTCCTTCCTTCTAAACTTTGCAATAAAAAATCCGTCCGCCTCATGGACTCCCGGCAGTAATTGTATGTATCCTTCCTTTGCCGTTTCCTTCTCCGGCACCCCTTCCAAATATCCGCTGATATCTTCCGTCTCAAACGGGTAATGCTCCAAAAACCACCGGACGGTTTCTTCGTTTTCTTCCCGGTGTATGGTACAGGTCGTGTAAAGCAGGATTCCCTGCGGCTTCACGTAACGCCATACCGTACTTAACAGCTCCCGCTGTAACTTTGGAAGCTCCTGCAAAGTCTCCAACGATACATTATACTTGATATCCCTCTTTTTGCCAAGTATTCCCAAACCGGAACAGGGCAGGTCCGCCAAAACCACGTCCGCCTTTTCCTGAAGCGCTTCGTCATACACCCGTGCGTCATGCACCTGTATCTCCACATTGTCCAGCCCAAGCCGCACCGCATTCTCACGGACAAGCGCCGCCTTTTCTCCGGAAATGTCCCTGCAGAGCACTTTTCCCGTCTCCCCGGCAAGCTCCGCCGCATGGGTCGCTTTCCCGCCGGGAGCGGCACACACATCCAGTACGAAATCGCCTTCCCGGATTCCCGCGCACTCCACCGCCAGCATGGAACTCACATCCTGTACCGTAAACAGTCCTTCCGAAAAACCGGGAACATGGCGCACGCCCTCCAGTTTCGTCAGGCAGCAGGCATAATCCAAATACGGATGGGGAACCGCCCCGATTCCCGCCTCCCGTATCCGGGTGAGCAGGGCATTCGTACCGCCCCTTTCCCGCAGCCCCTGCTTCACCCGTACCGTCACCGGATGCACCTCCATCATGGCACGCAGCATTCCTTCCGTACGCTCCATACCGTATTCCCCAAGCCACATGGAAACCAGAAACTCCGGCATGGAATACACCACCGACAGATAATGGAGCGGTTCTTTCCCTTTATCGGGATAAATCCCCGCAATCTGCTCCCGGTTTCTCGCAATGCTGCGCAGCACCCCGTTTACAAAACCTTTTAGCTGCCCGAATTTACGCTTCGATGCCAGTTTCACCGCTTCATTGCAGACTGCCGCATCGGGGATTCCGTCCATAAACAATAGCTGGTACACGCTCATCCGCAGCAGACACCGGATAAACGGCTTCATCTTCACGGATGGGACCTTGGAATACGCATCCAGCACATAATCCAACTGAATCCGCCGTTCCACCGTCCCCTCCGTTACCCTTTTTACAAAAGCCTTTTCCTTCGCTTCCAGATAGTCATGTTTATCCAGCACATCCCGCACCAGCAGATTGCTGTAAATCCCTCCCGTTTCCATCCGGAGAAGCATATCCACTGCCAATTCCCGTGTATTTACCATAAGTCCTTATCCTTTCCCGCTAATCGTCCCGGCGGCTTCCGCCGGATAAAAGCACCAGCCGCAATAACTGCAGCACCGACGATGCCGCCGCTGCCACATAAGTTAACGCCGCCGCCCACAACACCTTCTTACAGTATCCGGTTTCCTGACCTCCCGTAATCCCCAGGTTCTGCAGCATCACCAGCGCCCTGGAAGAAGCGTTGAACTCCACCGGAAGCGTCACTATCTGAAACAGTACCGCCAGCGAAAATACCCAAATACCGACGGGAACCAAAGAAGAATGCAGCCCGAACAATAAGCCCAGAATGACCAAAGGGATACCCAGCTTCGATCCGATATTTGCCGCCGGAACCAAAGCGCTGCGCACTTTTAACGGCGCGTAATTCTGACTGTGCTGTACGGCATGACCGCACTCGTGGGCTGCCACCCCGATGGCTGCCACCGAGGAAGCCCCGTAAACACTGTCCGACAGGCGCAGCACCTTATTCCCGGGGTCGTAATGGTCCGTCAGGTTCCCCGGCACGCGCTCAATCCGCACGTCATAAATTCCCGCCGCATTCAGGATGCGCTGTGCCGCTTCCGCACCGGTCATGCCGCTCATGCACCGTACCTGCGCATATTTTTTATAGGTACCGTTTAATTTCGCGCTGGCGGCAATGCACAAAAGCGCCCCTACAAGCACCAGCACATACGTAGGATCCATATAATAACCAAAGTATCCGAACATTTCCATCGCCCTCCGTTTTTCCCTGTTCCTGTCAGTCCCGTTACCTTACGCTTTCTTTGTTTCTTTGTCTCCGTCAAACACGCATCCTTCCTCCAGCGGACAGCCTAACAGGAAATTCTTTACTCCCATCCGTCTCTTTCCTTCCAACTGTACCTGCGTCACCTTTAACAGTCCGTTCCCCGTCCGCACGTAAACGGCATCCTTTTCCACTCCGGCAACGCTTCCTGCTTCTCCGGCTTCCCGCATGCCTTCCTTCCCGTCTGTCGGCTCGCATTCCCATATCTTTAATGTCTTGCCATGGTAATAAGTATACGCACTCGGCCACGGATTTAATCCCCGTACCAGCCGGTCAATGGAAACGGCATCTTTTGACCAGTCGATATGCCCGAATGATTTCTTTAATACCGTTACATAAGTGGCGTCTTCCTCTTTCTGCTTCTCCGGCTCCAATTCCCCGCGCTCTATAAGGGGAATTACCCGTACCGCCATATCCGCCCCGGCATCCCGCAGCTTGTCATGCAGACTTTCCGCCGTTTCTTTCCCGTCAACGGGAACCACGCATTTTAATAACATATCCCCGGTATCGATTCCTTTCGCCATTTGCTGGATGGTAACACCCGTTTCCCTATCCCCGTTCAGAATTGCCCACTGTATCGGCGATGCCCCCCGGTATTTTGGCAGAAGGGAGGCGTGGATATTAATGCAGCCGAATTTCGGCATCTTGAGTATTTCCTCCGTCAATATCTGTCCGAACGCCGCCACCACAAAAAGCTCCGCCCCGTAACCTTGCAGCGTCTCCACCGCCTCCGGCTCCCGGATTTTCACCGGCTGGAAAACCGGAATGTTGTACTGCAGCGCACACTGTTTTACCGGCGACATCTGCACTTCCTTTCCCCTTCCTTTAGGCTTATCGGGCTGTGTCACCACCGCGCAGATAACATGCCCTGCCCGCACCAGCGCTTCCAAAGCGCCCACCGCAAAATCCGGCGTTCCCATAAAAACGATTTTCATGCCCTGCTTCCTCCGTTTTCCATTGGATTCACTATTCGTCTTCTTCCAAATCCGCCGCGTTCATCAACTCCCCTTCCACCTTTTCCACAAACAGGTGTCCGTCCAGATGATCCAGTTCATGGCAGATTGCCCTTGCCAAAAGCTCCGTCGCCTCGATTTCATACGATTCCATGTTTTCGTTATAGGCAACCGCTTTTACATAATTGGGGCGGGTAACGATTCCCGTTTTTCCCGGCACGCTAAGACAGGCCTCATGCCCGCTCTGTTCCCCGCTCACTTCGAGAATCTTAGGGTTTATCATCACATAAGGATCTTCCCCCGTTACGTCAATCACCACGATGCGTTTCAGTATTCCCACCTGCGGCGCGGCAAGCCCCACGCCGTTGGCCTCATACATGGTGTCAAGCATATCGTCAATCAGCTCCCTGGTACGGGGCGTTATCTCCCTGACCTCTTTACAGGTTTTTTTTAACACATCATCTCCCATTTCTCTTATGTTCCGGATAGCCATTTTCTTCGTTCCTTTCCTTTTTTATTTATTAGTATGCACTCATCGGGTCAAAATCAAACTGGACGGTTTCCTTTCCCCGCTGCACCCTTTCTTTTTTTTCCGCCTTTTTTTCCACATCATTTTCCACTGTTTCCGATTCTTTGTCCGCCTTTTCTTCCCTTTCTTCCAAAAACGCCTCCACACAGTTCTTAACTTCCACCAGCCTTCCGTACTCTCCGTGCTTTACGTACAGCATAAAGCGGTACACATCGTTGATTTTCCCTACCGAGGCAGGCGCCGGCCCGATGACATACAGGCGGTTTTCCGCATATTCCCTGCCTTCCCGGCTGCCTTCTTCCATGTTCCGTACCAGCGTAGCGATTTCCCCCGCCAGCGCAAGCCCTTCCTTTTCCGTCCGGGCGGCTGTCAGTATGGCAAGCATATGTGCCGCCGGCGGATAAGCGAGCATTTTCCGGTAAAGGATTTCTTCCTCATAGAATCCCTTGTAATCCTGCTTCGCCGCATATACAATGCTGTAATGGTCCGGGTCATACGTCTGTATCACCACCTCGCCCGACTTGCCGCTCCTGCCCGCACGCCCCGCCGCCTGCGTCAGCAGTTGGAACGTGCGTTCCCCCGAACGGTAATCGCCCACATGCAGGGACATATCGGCGGCAAGTATCCCCACCAGGGTCACGTTTGGAAAATCATGCCCTTTCACAATCATCTGGGTTCCCACCAGTATATCCGCCTCCCCATTGGCAAAAGCGCCTAAAATCTCCTCGTAACTGTCCTTCGTCCGTGTGGTGTCCGCGTCCATCCGCAGCACCCGCGTCCCCGGAAACTCCCGCAGGACGGCTTCTTCAATCTGCTGGGTTCCCGCACGGAAACCCAGGATATATTTGGAACCGCAGGAGGGACAGGTTTTCACCGCGGGCTGTTCATACCCGCAGTAATGACAGACCAGCCTGCCGCCCTTATGCTCCGACAGGGATACGTCACAATGGGGACATTTCATCACATGCCCGCAGGCACGGCAGGAAACGAAACCGGCATATCCCCGCCGGTTTAAAAACAGGATTACCTGCTCTTTCTTCCCCAGCCGGTCTTCCATCAGCCCGTGAAGCCTGCGGCTGAACACAGACCGGTTTCCTTCCTTCAGCTCCTCCCGCAAATCCACGGTATGGACTGCCGGAAGCTCACCCCCCGCCTGCCGCTTCGTCAGTTCATACAGCATATAAATGCCCTGCTTTGCCCGGTAATAGGCTTCCAGCGAAGGCGTGGCAGACCCAAGCACCACAAGGGCATCCTCCATGGACGCAATTTTCTCCGCCGTTTCCCTCGCATGGTATTTCGGCATGGTTTCGCTTTTGTAGGTATTCTCGTGTTCCTCATCGATAAGGATTAACCCCAAACGGGGAAAAGGGGTAAACAGGGCGGAACGGGGACCGATAATCACATCGATTTCCCCCTGCTTCGCCCGCTCCCACTGGTCATATTTTTCCCCCATGGAAAGAGTGGAATTCATCACCGAAACCCGTTCCCCGAAACAGGCATAAAAGCGGATCAACGTCTGGTAAGTCAGGGCGATTTCCGGTATGAGAACGATTGCCTGCCTGCCCCTTTTTATCATTTCCTCGATTAAAGCCAGATAGACTTCCGTCTTACCGCTGCCCGTAATCCCGTGGAGCAGGCAGGTGGTACGCTTTCCCGCATCGAAATCCGCAAGGATGGCAGCCGCCGCTTCATACTGCTCATCGCTTAACATCTTCCGTTTCCCGTACCGTTCCATCCGTTTGTCGGAAAAACTGCCCGACAGTTTCACCGGATTGCGGTAGGCGCTTTCCACGGTAATCTTTATCACACCCCGCTGCTCCATGGTCTTAAGCGTTGGCAGGGGGACATGGAGTTTGCCCGTCACAAGCGCCATGGGAAGTTCGTATACCTTTAATAATTCCTGCACAAGCCTTGCCTTTGCAGCGTAATGCTTCCTTACACATTCTTCCAACAGCGCTTCCGCCTCCGGTCTGGGGAGCAGGAGACGACAGCTTTTTTTCTCCGCCTGTTTGATCTTCCTTTTGACAGGAAGAACGGTTTTTAATGCCGTAATCATCGTAGAACCGTATTGTTCCTTCATCCATGCCGCCAAACGGATATAACGGTCCTCTGCCTGCACGCTCTTTTCTTCCACGGCGGCAATTTCCTTCAATTTCTCCGGCGCATATTCCGCCCTGTCCGTCAGTCCGATGCAGTATCCTTTTCTCAAATGGTTGCCCGCACCGAAAGGCACCGATACGCGGCTTCCAATCTCCACCCTGCCGGAAAGATTTCCCGGAATTACGTACTGGAAAGTCCGGTCCAGCTTTTCATGGGATATATCGATGATAATGTTTGCATATTTTGCAGCTTTTACTTCCATCCGCGCTCCTTAAGGATATCCCGAATCAGGTTCCTTTCATCCATCGGGTACTTCACCCCTTTTATCTCCTGGTAATCCTCATGGCCTTTTCCGGCAAGAACAATAATATCGCCCGGTTCCCCATGGTCTATGGCATAGGCAATGGCTTCCTTCCGGTCGCAGATTTCCACATATTTTCCTTCCGTCCTGCCGATACCAATCTTAATGTCTCCGATAATATCCCAAGGCTCCTCAAACCTCGGATTATCCGAGGTAATAATAGTAAAATCCGCCAGCTTTCCGCTGACCTCCCCCATTTCATACCGTCTTAACTTAGAGCGGTTCCCCCCGCATCCAAACAGGCACACGAGACGGTTAGGCTCGTATTCCCGCAAGGTTCCAAGCAGACTCTCCAGGCTCATGGCGTTATGTGCGTAATCAATCAGCAGCGTAAACGCATCGGACACCTTCACCATCTCAATCCTGCCTTTCACCTTTGCTTCCAAAAGAGCTTTGCGGATTGCCTCCGGCTCCACACCGAAGTGGCGGCAGATGGCAATGGCAGTCAGTGCATTATAGACGCTGAACCTGCCCGGTGTCGGCACTTCCACGGAAAAATCCATCCGTCCCTTAACATGGAAAGCCACGCCCAGTTCACCCGGTTTCTTCACCAAATCCAAGTCCTCCGCGCGCAGGTCGGCATCTTTGGCAAAACCGTACGTTTCCAATTCGCAGGTATGCCCTTCCGTTACCTGTTTCCAATGGACATCGTCCCTGTTCACGATACCCGTCCTGCACTGTCGGAACAGTAAGCCCTTACAGTTTAAATATTCTTCAAAGTCCGCATGTTCGTTCGGTCCGATATGGTCCGGCTCCAAATTGGTGAAAATACCGAAGTCAAAGATAAAGCCCTGCGTACGGTGCAGCTTTAACCCCTGCGAAGATACTTCCATCACCACCGCGTCACAACCGGCATCCGCCATTTGGCGCAGATATTCCTGCAGCAGATACGATTCCGGCGTGGTATTCACCGCATGAATCCGCTTATCCCCGATTATGACTTCTATGGTTCCGATTAATCCCACCTTATGCCCTGCATGTTCCAAAATGGATTTTACCATATAGGTGGTGGTAGTCTTGCCCTTCGTTCCCGTAATACCGATGGTTTTCATCTCCCGCGCCGGATTCCCAAACCATTCCGCGGCGAGGAACGCCATGGCATAACGGGTATCGGCAACCTTGATGACGGTCACTTCCTTTTGCGGCGGAAGCATGGCTTCGGGAAGTGCAACTTCCTTTTCCACAACCAGCACCCTTGCACCCTTTTCCACCACATCCGCCGCAAAATCATGACCATCCGCATTCGCACCCGCAATACAGAGAAACAGACATCCTTCCGTCACTTTCCTCGAATCGTACACTACCGCGCTCACCTGTGCATCCACTGTCCCGGCGATGCACTCGTAACGGATCTGCCCCAATAGTTTACTTAATGCCTTCATAATTCCTCTCTTTCCTGCCGCCGCAGCCTGTACGGCAGCACCTGAATACATACATGTAAAAGGATACCATGGAATTTGTTTTTTTTCAATCTTTATGGATTTTTACAAGAAGTGCCATGGATTTAATATTTTTTAAAGAATTTGAACACATATTTTTCACATTTTATGGATATAGTAATTACAAGATAGTTGAAAAACTCACTATCTCCCCCCTCATAAGAAAATGCGGAAGGCCCGGTATTGCCGGGCTTTCTGCATTTTTTCCTGCAGGTTTAAAAGACGTATTGCCCGTTGGCGGGCTGCCATGCGTTTGGAAAAGGCCGGATATGCAAACACGCTCTCCGCTCCTGTATCTTCCTGCTTTTATTGTTTGTTTTCCACCTGGATTTTCTCCAACAGTTCTTCCGCCAGTTCCAATGAGATATCACCGCTTTCCAGGGATGCCGCATTGGCTGCCGATATGGCGGTGGCCTTTTTTAATGCCGTATGCTCATCTTCCCCGCGCAGCACGGATATCGCATAGGAAGCCACCACACTGTCCCCGCATCCTACCGTATTCACCGCTTTCACCGACGGTGATTTTCCCCAAAGCACCGTTTTTTCCGATACCGACAACAGCCCTTTCTTGCCAAGGGAAACCAGCACATGCCCGATTCCCTTTTTCCGGAGCCGCTGTGCCGCTTCCTGTATTTCACCCATATCCTTTAACCTGTGCCCGACGAGATATTCCAATTCCTTTTGGTTCGGTTTAATCATGTAAGGCGCCGCCTCGATTCCATGCAAAAGTGCTTCCCCGCTGGTGTCCAAAATGCACCGTTTCCCCGCTTCGTTTCCAATGGCTATGAGCTTTCCGTAAATGTCTGCAGGAATACCTTTTGCCACGCTTCCCGACATGACAATCAAATCGCTCTCCTCCACGGCTTCCCTATAATCCCCAAGAAACTGCTCCAGCTCCTGTGCCGACACCACAGGTCCCGGCTCCAGTATCTCCGTCACATACCCGTCCTCTGCAATGACGTTAATACTGCACCTGGTTTCCCCCGCCACTTTTGTAAAACGGCATTTTGCCTGAATCTCCTGCATACAGTTTTCAATGAACTGCCCCGTATAGCCTCCCAAAAAACCGCAGGTAGTTACACTGTAACCATACTGGCGCAAAATCTTCGCCACATTAATTCCCTTACCGCCCGCGATGTTATGCACCGTGCGCATCCGATTCACCTGCCCCAACATCAGGCTCCCCGTCGTGTAAGTCTTGTCCACTGCCGGATTTAATGTCACTGTTAAAATCATGTCTCTCCTCCCCGTTTCCCGGTATCTTATGCCGCCGCAATCCCCTGTCCCATGTTTTCATAATACCATTTTCCCACCGCAAATTCAAGCATTCCCTATGCCGCATAACACATAAACCGTACTCTTTTAGTTACTGCTCCATAGCGGAAAACAATATTACCAACCAAATGATAGACACCGTGGAATCACGGGTATCCATCATCGACGATTATGCGGCTTCCGCCGAAGAATACATGACCGCTTTCGCACTTGCAAGTGAAGTCCGAGACCTGCTCGCCAATCCCAATGATCCCGGCCTGCCGCTATCCTAACGCATACTTCCCAAAATGCCGTCGGGATTACCACCAAGAACCGGATTACCCGCTTTTTGACGGCCAGGAATGTATCGGCTATGTGGTGGATTGCAGGGTCACCGGTAATGCTGCATCACAATCTGTAAACTCTCCCTCCCCCCATAGCGGTTAATATCTGGATAATAAGTGATGCTGATGGGAATATCCACCTTTTCCCCGCAATACAGGCGGTTTACCATATATGCCCCCGCCTTCTGTACCAAAAAACCACGGAACGCCTCCAAATCCCCAAAATACACCATTTCATAGTACCTGCCGCTTCCGTCCGTTATGCTGTACTTTCCCACATTCCGGTTCTTTCCAAGAATCCTTCCGCCCATAATATGCACATCCTTTTGGGCAAACACCGGTTTTCCGTTCCCCACCCCGAAAGGTTCCAGCAGCGCAAGCTGTTCCACCAAAGAACGGGTAAGATAATCCAAAGGCATCGCTGCGTCAATGTGCACTTTTTCCTCAAAATCTTCTTCCGTCAGAAGACACCGGCCGTTCAGCTTCCGCCGGAATTCTTCCACCTTCTCTTTTTCCATGGAAAGTCCCGCCGCCATTTTATGACCGCCGTATTTCGTGAAACATTCCCTGCATGCGGTCATTTCCTCATACATATGATAATTCTCGATGGAACGCCCGGACCCCTTTACACCGTCTTCCCCCATGGTCAGTACAAACGCCGGTTTCCCGTATTTCTCACGGATTCTCCCGGCAATGATTCCGGCGAGGCTTTCATGCACTTCGGGCAGATAAACCACCAGTACCCTGTCTTCCTTTAAACGGCTGCCCTCTATCAGCTCCACTGCCTGACACACCCCCTCCAGCGTCAACTCCTTCCTGCTCTCATTCAAATCCTTTAATTCCGTGGCAATCCCCACAGCCTCTGCCCTGTCCCTGCTCTGCAAAAGCGCAAGCGCCCTTTTTGCGGTATCCAGCCGCCCTGTGGCATTCATACAGGGACCGAGAACAAACCCGATATGGTACGCCGATAACTCCTTCCCCTCGAGCCCGCAGACCTCAATCAAAGCCTTCAGCCCTTCATTTTTCGTGTGTTTCATACTCTCCAAACCGCATTTCACCAAAATGCGGTTCTCATCCCTTAACTCCATCACGTCACAGACCGTGGCAAAAGCGGCGATTTCCAATAATTCTTCCAGCAAATCCCCTGTTTTTCCTGCCCCGGTACCGGCAGCCAAACGCTGCACCAGCTTATACGCCACCACCGCGCCGCATATATTCTTAAACGGGTACGGGCACCCCTCCTGCTTCGGGTCCACCACTGCGGCAGCCTCCGGCAGAAGGAACCTGTGTTCTCCATCCGCTCCCTCCTCAAAGGGCACCTCATGATGGTCGGTGACAATAACCGTCATTCCAAGCTCCCCCGCAAGCGCAATCTGTTCTCCCGCCGCAATCCCGTTGTCACAGGTTACGATGGTATCCACCCCGTCCTTTGCCGCTTCTCCAATCAAAGCATCATTCAACCCGTATCCGTCCTTTATCCGGTGGGGAATTACCGTATCCACCACCGCACCGCAGGCAGACAGCCCCCTCACCAAAATATAGGCGGCACAGATTCCGTCCGCATCATAATCACCGATAATGCGTATTTTCGCCCCCTGTGCTATTTTCTCCCGCAGCAGCCCCACCGCCTTATCCAAATCCTTCAAAAGCCCCGGATCATACAAATCCTCCCTGCTTCCCCACAGATACTTACGGATTTCCTCATCCCCTACCACATCCCTGTTCCGTATAATCCTCGCCACCACCGGATCGATATGAAACCTTTCCGCAATCCCGTTAAAATCCGCCTTCTTCGCCGCAATAAACCACTGTGCCATCTTCCCATCCCTTTCCGTTCTTCTTTCCAAACATGCATCTCCCCTGTTTGCGCGCCGGGCGCCCGCCGGCTCTGCCGGCATTCTTCCTTTGGATACCCTTGTACATAAAAATACGGCATAACCCGCCCAAACCAGGCCAGCCCTCCTGACCCGTCCGCCGGTTACGCCGTACCGCCTGACACAATACTTTCCCGTCCCTTATTCCCTACTTTCTGTTTTTCCGTCCGCTGCTTCCGTCCGCATCCTTCTTTACGATTTTCGTACGCAGCACATACCACAGCGCCCCCGTAATGCATACAGAAGAATACGTCCCGCATATGATACCCACCATCAAAGGCAGCGCAAACTCCCGGATACTGGTCACGCCGAACACATAAAGGGAAGCCACCATAAAGAACGTGGTCAGCGACGTGAAAATACTCCTCGACAGCGTTTGGCTGATACTCCGATTCACCATTTCCTTCAAATCGTCTTTCTTGCCCATCAGCGCCATATTTTCACGGATACGGTCAAAAATAACGATTGTGGCATTAATGGAATATCCGACGATGGTCAGCATACATGCAATAAACGTACTGCCGACCGACACTCTTGCCACCGCATAAAAGGCAAGTACTACAAGCACGTCATGCACCAAGGCTGCCACTGCGCTGGCGCCGAACCGGATATCCTTAAACCGGAACCAAATATATACCAGCATACATGCCGTTGCGATTAAAATGGCAACAATGGCATCCGACTGCATTTCCTTACTGATGGTGGAACTGATGGTTTCCGCAATAATCTTTTCCGCATCCACGGAGAAGTTGCTTACCATGGCGTCCTTAAACTGCTCCCTTTCCTCCACCGTCAGCGTCCTCGTCTTAAAGATTACTTCATTGGTTCCCGCAACTTTCTGCGTCTGCACGTTACCGTCTCCCGTAACCGCCTCGATGTACGGAACCACCTTCGTATCGATATCCTCAATGGTCATATCCTCGTTAAACACCACATTGGTGGAAGTACCGCCCACAAATTCCAGGCTGTAATTTAACGCGCTTCCCTTGGAGGATTTGTTCACTCCCATTACCGCGAAACCGCCCACGATGATCACCAGGGACAATGCGAAAAATACCGTTTTCCTGGAAAGGAAATCCGTCGTCTTTTTCTCTTTTCCCACGCCGTAAATCTTATCGCTCTTAAGCCCTACCGCATACATGGCCTTTAAAAGCTGTTTCGTAATAACCAACGCCGTAAACATGGATAAAACGATACCCAGCGCCAAAGTCTGCGCAAACCCCTTTACGGTTCCCGAACCCTTAAGCCCAAGCACCAAAGCAGCAATCAGGGTCGTAACATTCCCGTCCAAAATGGCGGAAAATGCTTTCTCAAAACCGGTTTTCACCGCCGACTGCACCGTCTTTCCCGTCGCCAGTTCTTCCCGGATTCTCGCAAAAATAATGACGTTGGCATCCACCGCCATACCAATAGAGAGAATAATACCCGCAATTCCCGGCAGGGTCAGCGTGATTTCAAATAAATTCAACAGAATGACAATTAATGCCGTATAGATTCCGAGCGCAAAACTGGCTGCCAGTCCCATCACGTAATAAACCACAATCATAAAGACAACCACCAGCACAAATCCTACCGCCGCCGCCTTTAAACTGGAAGCAATTGCCGTGGAACCAAGCTGTGCGCCAACCACGTTGGAACGCAGTTCCTCCAGTTCCAGTCTCAGACCGCCGATACGGATGGTGGAGGCAAGCTGCTCCGCATCCTCAAAAGATTCCATACCGGTAATGACTGCCTGTCCGTCCGTAATCTCCGCCTGCACCCTTGGTGTACGGATTACCACGTTATCATATACAATGGAAATAATGTCGTTGGTAGGATATGCCGCCCTCGTTGCCTCGGCAAATTTCTCCCTGCCCTCCTCCGTCATGGTCAGGGAAACCACGAACTCACTGTTCCCCATCTGGTCCTGCTGTGTCGCTGCCCGTGCATCCGCAATGTCCGTACCCGTCAGCACTTCATTTTGAGAGGAATCCAAAAATACCAGCGAACCGGGTTTGCCCAGTTCTTCCAAAATCGCATTGGCATCGGACACGCCCGGAATTTCGATATTAATCCGGTCGGAACCTTCCTGATATACCTGCGATTCATTGCTGTAACCTTCCACGCGCCTTTGCAGTTTGTATATGGTATCTGCCATATCCTCCGCGGACGGTTCTTCATCCCCCACCACCTGGTACGTGATGCTCACACCCCCGGCAAGGTCCAGTCCCAGTTTAATGCCGGATGCTGCCCCCGCCTTCTCGGTTCCGATTCCCTCCACGGCGGTATAGGCAAAACCGCCAAGAAGCAGAACCAGCACCAACAGCGTTATGATTGCCTTGTTCTTCTTCATTTTTATTTCTTTACTCCTTTCCCGTCTTATTCCGTTTCTTCCCCTGCCAGTGCCGCTTTTATCATAATCGCACATTCTATGCGCTTCCTCTGCAATTCGCAGCCCAAATCATAGACATCGTTGATATTGCCGTGGAAATTGTAGGAATTTGCCGCACATCCGCCGCTGCAGTAAAATTTTGCAAAACACTTTCTGCATTTTTCCTTTGCATAAACATTGCAGGACTTAAATTCATCCCGCAAATCCGTACGCGTCACACCTTCGTCCACGCTGCCCATCCGGAATTCTTCCTTTCCGACAAACTGGTGGCAGGGATACAAATCCCCCCATGGCGTCACCGCCAGATATTCCGTCCCGGAGCCGCAGCCGGACAGACGCTTTGCCACACAGGGACCGCCCTCCAAATCAATCATGAAATGAAAGAAATTCACCGGTCTGCCCGCTTTCCTCCGTTCCAGCAGTTCTGCTGCCAGTCTGTCATATTCCGCCAACAGCCCCGGAATGTCTTCCTCCCGCAGTGCATAATCATCCGACGGCTCTGCCACCACCGGTTCCACCGATATCTGTTCAAAACCCAAGTCCGCCAAATGTACCACGTCTTCGGCAAAATCCAAGTTATACCGGGTAAACGTCCCCCGCACATAATAATTCATTTGGTTACGGCTCTCTGCCAGCTTTTGGAACTTGGGAACGATTTCCCCGTAACTTCCCTGACCGCCCCTGTGGGGACGCATCCGGTCATGGACTTCCCTGCGCCCGTCGATACTGAGTACCACGTTCGCCATCTCCCGGTTTGCAAACTCCATGACTTCGTCATCCAAAAGCACCCCGTTGGTAGTCAACGTAAAGCGGAACTTCTTATGGTTGGGCTCCTCCAGGCTCCTGCCGTAAGCAACCAGGTCTTTGACCACCTGCCAGTTCATTAACGGCTCCCCGCCAAAGAAATCCACCTCCAGGTTAACCCGGTTCCCGGAATTTGCCACCAGAAAATCCAGCGCCTTTTTGCCGGTTTCCAAACTCATGAGCGCCCTCCTGCCATGGTATTCCCCTTCTTCCGCAAAACAGTATTTGCAGGCCAGGTTGCAGTCATGGGCAATATGGAGACAGAGTGCCTTCACCACGGTTTCCCTCTTTTTAAAGTCGCCGGTATACGTTTCGTAAATATCCGGCGCATAAAGCATCCCCGCCTCTTTTAATTCCAATATTTCTTCCAGGGCTTCCCTTACTTCTTCCCTTTTATACTTATGGAGTTCCGATGTTCCGGCCAATCCATGCGCGCCGTCAGCTTCCGCATTCTCCCCGTCGCCGAAAATCCTGCGCTCCAATGCACCGCATTCGGCGCTGCATCCTTCTTCCAGCAGCTTTTCCACGATTCCGGTCAAACCGTAAACGATTTCATCCACCACATGTACCGAGCCGCTGTTCACATCCAATACGATATGGTAGCCGTTATTTATATATTGATGTACCACTTGTCCCAAATTCCTTTCCTTTTGCGCCCCCTGTAATCGGCAGAGACGCTTTTGCTCTGCCTCCGCGCGGGGCGCGTGCTGCACAGCAGCAAATTTCCTTTTGCGCCCCTGTGCATATAATAAGCAGCGACGTAAATCGCTGCTTACGAATTTCCTATTTCCGCCCTGCTATTTCACCTTTTCGCAGCTTTGGTTGCCTACGGTACAGGATGTCTTACAGGCTGACTGGCAGGAAGTCTGGCACTCACCGCACCCGCCCTTTTTCATGGACTCTTTATAATCTCTTGTGCTTAATGTCTTAATATGCTTCATCGCTAAGCCTCCTTACGTTCATAAACTTCTTGTAGTATAGCACAGTTTCACCGATAGGAAAAGCATTTTTTTCACTTTTCGCAGGATTTGCCAAATTATGGTGCATGGTCAAGCCCCTGTCAGCTCACCATCCCCCCCAGCATCCCGCTTCCGGCACACAAAAGAAATACCGTCACAAAATTATTCGCCACATCCTGCAGGCTGCGGTTCACTGCCAGGGAAACTGCCGCCAGCACCACAAAATACAAAACCCCCATCACAAGCCCCCATAGGAACCTCCGGCTCCCTGCACGTTTTCCCGCCATCATTCCCGACAGGAAAGTCACAATGACATAAATCGCGATGATACAGATATTCACGATATTTTCCTTAAGCCCGAAACGGTACAGCATCAGCGCCAACAAAAGCAAAAGCCCTGCCGTCAGCACATAGGAAACCAATAGGCACTTCAGCATGAAAATCACGCCTTCACCGCTTTTCATGGATTTTCCCCCTGTACCGTCTTCCCGGTTCCTTGTTCCCATCCTCCCTGTTCTTTCCATAGATGCACCTGCCCTTTTGGTATTTTCATATTTATATGTATATTCCGCAACTTGGCATAAATGCATCCGTTTTTCCGTATTCCTACCGTATCTGCGACCAGTCGGAAATGCCGATGACCCCTTTGGCAAAATCCGTGTACTTCCCATCCTGCTCCGTATCCATATACTTATATACGTTATAGGCAAATTTATGGGAGCCGTCCGCATGATTGATGCCAAGGGCGAGCCCCTGGGCAATTTCCTCCACCGCATCCGTCTGCCTCGAAAACAGGATGGCATCGATATGGCGGTTTGCCTCCGCCTTCTTATAAGCATACACAATGGCAGCAGCCTGTACGTTCTCCCCCATCGACGAGGTATACCCCAGTTCGCTTAAAGAGACGGAACGCACTTCCCCGTCTTCCGTCAGAAATTCTTCCTGCTCCAAATAATCCGTAACCACTTCAATGTTCGCCATGGAAATCATGGGGGTATCCGCGGACTTCACCACATATTTGCTGGAATTCCATGTATAAGGCGTGGTTAACGGCACGTTGTAGGGATGGTAAGCCAGTCCCCAGTCAATATTCCCCTCCCGCTTCATCTGCCGGTTAAATTCGTCCAGTATATCCCTGGCATCGTAATCCGCATTCCCGCTTAAATTCCTGTTCCACTGCTGATCTAAGGATATGTAAATCCGACTGTCACCGTTGACACTCTTAATCGCGTTATAAAATATCCGGTATGCCCTCGCATATTCTTCCACATAGGTTTCCAAACTGACATGCTCCATGTAATTCCATTCTTTTCTCGCGTTGACCTCATTGCCGATAATCCAGTTGGACACAAGTCCCCGTCCGCCCTTCCCCGAATACCGTTCCGCTAAAAAAGACCCGATTGCCGCCAAGTATTCGCACCCCTCATCATCGGTGGCATTAAAGGCATAATAGGGCGCACTGCCGATGCCTGACCGTGACAGCGGATGGAGAAGCTGCGGATATGCATGGGAAACATCGTTTAACAGAATTGCCGTTACCTCGATTCCCTTCGCCGAAAGGATACCGAACACCAGGTCGTATTCCGACATGACCTGTCCGTTAAAGGCATAGCTTTTTCCGTTATACTTATAATAAACCGTTTCGTGGATACCGTCCGTGGAATGGCCGAGAATCCGCGACACCGGAATGTTGTATGCCGCGTGCCTGACGCCCAGGTCATCCAGCTCCTGAGTACGCAGCTTGTTCGGGTCCACAAGAAGCCCCTTCTTGGATACCGCTTCTTTCCCACCTGTCCGGTATTTTGCTTCCGCCTCCGGGTTTGTCACATAATGAGGGGCGCTGACCGGCAGGTACACACCGTCCTTTTTCACCGCCACCACGAATTTATGGAATATCCCGCCTTCCGTTCCCGCAAAATACCTTGGGATATGGAATTTTACCTGTTCCCCTTTGCGGACCGCCTTTAACGGGATTTTGTCCTGCGCGATTGCGTCCGCATGGGATTTTATGGCAAAAAGATAATAAAACTTATCGTCGCTTTCCGGAATCCCCGATGCCGATGCGTTTATGACAATCCGGTTTATGCCGGTATCCACCAGACAGGAATCAATGGTCATGAAGTCCCCCCTATTTTCCTCCGTCAGTTCCACCGTGGGAGGACGCCTTTTCACCGCATCCAGTACGTTCCTGCCGGACGCAATGCCAAAGTCAAATGCCCTGTCCCTCTGCCTTGCGGCATCTTCCTCCGCCTCCGCTTCGGCACGTTCCCGCGCTTTCTGTTCTTCCTCGTTTTCCAGCCGGATTGCTTCCAGCGCTTCCAGCCTGCGGTCGGAGACCGTCTTGGACGCCATGCACGCCATACCCGCCAAAAGAAAAAGGACGACCGCAGCCGCCGATACCGCCCGGACGAACCTTCTTTCCCTGTCCTGCGGATTTCTTTCCCCGTCCTGCAGACTTTTTTTCCTTTTTCCTTTCCTTTTTTTACCGATTCCTATATTGCGATTTTTTGTATTACGGATACTATCCGCTTTTTCTGTTTTTTCCGGTTCCATCCAATCTTCCCATCTGTTTCCTGTTTTCCGTTCCGCCTGCCATGTCTTTTTACGGCTGTTCCCTGTCTTCCGCCTCCTTCTTTATCCTCGCCATATGTTCCCTGATTTTCAGTTCGTACCCGTTGCCCGACGGCCGGTAAAACTCCCTGCCGTTTAACTCATAAGGCAGATACTGCTGGCGGACATAATGATTCGGGTAATCGTGGGCATACTTATAGCCTGTCCCATGTCCCAGCTTCGCGGCCCCTTTATAGTGGGCATCCTGCAAATGGGTGGGAATTGCCAGGTTTCCCGTTTCCTCCACCGCCTTCGCGGCTTCCCCGATGGCATTTACCGCCGCATTGCTTTTGGGCGCACTTGCCACATATGCCACTGCCTGGGCAAGAATAATCTGTGCTTCCGGCATCCCCACACGCTCCACCGCCTGGGCTGCAGCCACCGCTACCTGCAATGCCTGCGGGTCCGCGTTCCCCACATCCTCCGAAGCGCATATCATAATCCTGCGGGCAATAAAAGTAACGCTTTCCCCCGCATAGAGCATCCGCGCCAGATAATAGACTGCCGCATCCGCATCGGACCCCCTCATGCTCTTAATGAAAGCGGATATGGTGTCATAGTGGTTATCCCCGGTCTTGTCATACCGGATAACCCTCTTTTGAATACACTCCTGTGCCACTTCCACGGTCAGGTGGATTTTCCCGTCCCCGTCCCGCTGCGTGGTCATCACGCCAAGTTCCACCGCATTTAACGCATGGCGGGCATCCCCGCCGGACAGCTCCGCAAGAAATTCCAAGGCATCCCCGTCGATTTCCGCCCCGTATGCCCCCATTCCCCTGTCGCTGTCATATACCGCACGCCGGATTAACGTCTTGATGTCCTCTTTGGACAGCGGTTTTAATTCAAAGACAATGGAGCGGGAAATCAACGCGCCGTTCACTTCAAAATAGGGGTTCTCCGTGGTCGCGCCGATTAAAATCACCGTACCGTCCTCCACAAACGGCAGCAGGTAATCCTGCTGCCCTTTGTTAAAACGGTGGATTTCATCGATGAAAAGGATGGTCTTTTTCCCGTACATTCCCTGCACGTCCTTTGCCTTTGCCACCACTTCCTCCATATCCTTCTTGCCCGCCACCGTGGCATTTATCTGGGTAAATTCCGCGCTGGTAGTATTGGC
>CAJUMD010000045.1 GCA_910587275.1 uncultured Kineothrix sp. | reverse complement strand
GTCACAGTATAAACTTTTATGCCGCGCTCTAACAGGACAGCTACAATCGTTTCCGCCTCTACCCCATTTTTAATCAGAACATCTGCCACCCTGTTTGCATCCGCATTCAGCTCACCATACGTTTTCCTCTCACCGCCTGCAATGACTGCCGTTTTGTCCGGATGCATTTCTACCTGTCTCTCAAACATACTCACTACCGGTTCAAAATCAATTTCATAAATTGTGTCGTTAATTTTACTCATTTTTCTTCCTCCTGTTCCATGTCAAATTCTAACACAGTATTATTCAAATCCATTGTGCGCATATAACTGATGTCAGATGAGATTGTTTTCACAAGCTCAATCCCATGTATATCAAATTTCCCACTGTCAAATTCATACTCCGTGGGATTAAAAGGCACTCCATTGTCCCTGAATCGCAAAAGCAGCTTTTGCTTTTCTATCACCAGGCTGACATCAATCCAATGAGACAGCCTGCCGCCATATTTAATACAGTTTACAATCATTTCCTCCGCAGCTACCGCCACCATATTTGCCCTGCTGGTGCTTATGCCATGATCAATGCAGAACTTTTTTACCTCTATGGGCACCAGCGCAGTTTCCTCCATATCTGCCTTCACGGTAAAATCAAAGCATGTTCCCGTTTCCTCAGGAAGCAGATAGAAATCCGTACCTTTATACTTGATTTTACGATAAATATATGCCGTAAGAACGGTCAGGATTTCCGAGCATACAAAACTAAGCGCCAGACCATTTATGCCGCTGCCGCCCATATTTACCTCCAGAATGATTCCAAAAGCTGCAGCGGGCAGCACATAAATGCCATTTTGAAAGAATGTAATAATGCTCGCCTGCTTCGACTCCTCAATCGATTCATAATAGCCGACAAGAAATTTATTCCATACATATGCCGGCAGGCACAGAATAAAAATCCTGAGCGCTGTCACTATCATGGAAGAAAGAGCCGGATGATCCACGCCAAAAATAACAGTGACCGATTTTGCAAACGCCATGACAAGCACAAAGATACAAACCGTAGCAGCCGCGCTTAATACAAGAACCCTTTTGCACAGCGCGCGGATGCCGAAGTAATCCTTTTCCCCATAAAGAATTCCCGCTATATTCGGTATTACGCCTATGATTCCGGCTGTGATCATTTCCACGATCATAAGGACATTGTCACAGACTGTATAGACTGCCATCCCGTCATCCCCAATAAAGCGGATAATGATCTCATTCAACACAAACGCTTTTATGATGGTCATGACCATAAACACAAAGACCGGCGCCCCTGATACGACTGCCTCTTTCAGAGGGGCAAGTGACTGTATTCTGACAAGGCTGATCATACGTTTCGGAGAACGGATATATAAGATAAAAATAACCATTCCCAGCAAAAATCCAGCCACCGTAGACAGGGAAGCACCCGCGATACCAAGACTGGTGAATCTTAATAATATATAATCAAGGATCAGATTGATCACATTAGAGACGATCAGGTAGGCGGACGCAAGCTCGGGGTGATTTTCCACACCCAAAAAGCTCGACATCAGAAGACCAACACCGATAACCGGAGCGCCAAGCATCCCTACAAAGAGATAGTGACCTGCAAGAGTACTGAGATTTCCGCCCTTTGCTAACGCTTTTGCAATAGGCATTGCCAAAAAAGGCGCCGCTGCGGCAATAATCAGTCCCACTACAACAGTTATCAGCAGTGTGAGTGAAAACAACTGTGATGCGCCCTCCTTATTCCGCTTGCCTAGCAAAATGCCGGCTGCAATCGCTCCTCCCGTACCAAGGCAATAACCCGTTACCTGTATCAAAGTTTCCATAGGAAGAACAAGCGTGATTGCTGACATAGCGTCTGTCCCCAAAAAGTTCCCCACAAATATCGTATCAACGATGTTGCCTAACTGCAAAGCCATTGACATCATAATTCCCGGCAAAAGATACTTCCAAATTTTATTCCCTATAAGCCTTTCGTTCCTCTGGTGCATATGCCCCATCTCCACATCCTCCAGTCATAAACATTTGTTGTTATTTGTGGTTGACTTTTTTATTATGCGACAGCCTTGCCTGCAGCATATTGTATCCTCTTACCATCATCTCTGTCACCACGATTGACAGCAGCGCAAGAAGCCAGCACTGATAACTTCGGAATCCCTCATAACCATTGATTCCGAGAGCAATAAAATATACTGTTATATGCAGTGCATAATACTTTGATATATGCTCACTATAATATAGGATCTGTCTCACGACAGGATTCTTTAGCACACGCAGTTTTCCATCTTCTGTGCCGATATTTTCAATAAAGAAAAAGACTATGGCAAAAATAAATATGTGCGCTATACTCGCCGCCACATGCCAAAAATCCGGCTGTGAATACGCATCACTTAACACCACATACATTTGGGATATGTCCGAACCATATTTTATGAATACCAATACCCACCATACAATCACGATTACGATGCTGGGAATGGCCAGCATGCCGTAAAATTTCACTTTATCCTTAACATGCCGAAGGATTTTGCCAAAAGCAGCTCCAAACAACGCATAGGACAGAAAATAGAGCGGTGTGAAGGAAACAAACTCTGCCTCTCCAATCAAAAGTTTCATAATATACCCAAGCACCGGCACATCCACAGGTGTTCCATAAAGGAATGGCGCAGCGATACTCAATGCCGCACCGAGCGCCACGTACCCTGCAGTGTTGATATTCAGTTTCCTGAGCAATGCCAATACAAGATAAATAATTCCGGTAATAAAAAAGATATTGATGTACTGTGGGTATACCTCTATCAAGTACTCAAAATTTTCCATGCCGGTTCCCGTCAGTTTCCCGCGGACAAAGGGGTATGGGATGAGCAGAGCGGCTGCATAGGCAAGGTTATTCAGATACTGATAAACCACCATGCGGACACCGCTCTTTGCCATTCCCACTGGCGTTGCATTCCTGCTGTAAGCAGTCCCAATTCCCATAACGAAGATGAAAATAGCCGCACCGGAC
Source organism: uncultured Kineothrix sp. (assembly GCA_910587275.1). Taxonomy (GTDB): domain Bacteria; phylum Bacillota; class Clostridia; order Lachnospirales; family Lachnospiraceae; genus Kineothrix. Next base: position 21,861 of record CAJUMD010000045.1, on the reverse strand, counting down.
ATCGTTGCAAACATATAAATCCACCGGGTAATGGTATCCTCCGGGGACATGGTTGCCTGAAAGGCATGAATCAGATAAATAAATAACATAAAAATCCCTTTCAGGTAATCAAACTCCCTCTGTCTTCCGGTATTTGTCTCTTCATGTGAAAAAATAGCGTTCATTTTTTTATCCTCTCCAGACTATCAAAAACAGGATTGCAAACTATCTTGCTTTGGTTTTTCAATCATTTCGATTCACAACCCTCTAGCCTCATAAACAAGACCAGCAAATCCATCTGAATGACAGCAAAATATAATTTTAAGATTTTAAGAAAAATATATCAGATATACAGAAGACAGCAACCCATTTGGAATAGAAAGCACTTTTTTGGGAATAGATTGCATCTGCCCATTGCTCCCACCTCCCTGCTTTGCGGAGCAAAGTATTTCCTAAAAATCACTAATAGCCGGCGTCTTACGGAATCTATATATATTTCGTTCTCCGCAGACCAAAAAAAGAGCCTGATTAAGCATCAGGCTCCCACAAAAACTTTAATTCAGCTGTTACAAGGGATTCACATATTTCACACAGCGGGCAAATTCTTCTTCCTCTGCGCATACAGATACTTTATATTCCGGAATGTTATATTCCATGATATGGCAGGAAAGTATTTCGTCTCCCCGGCGCACCTGTATCTTCTCCCCCTTTGGTAAAATTTCAAAATCCTGCAGGGGAAGCCGCAGACCCTCCCCGGTCATTTTGATATAACTTTCCTTCCACGTCCAAAGACGGAAAAACATATCATTCCGCTCCTGCCCGTGAAATTTTTGTAAATATTCTGCTTCGTTCCGGTGAAAAAAACGTTTCGCCACTCCCTGAATCTCCAGCCCTGTTTTTTCAATATCACATCCCACGGCTTCCTCGCCCACTGCACAAATTACCAGATTACCAGAATGGGAGAGATTAAAGTGCACGTTCTCTGCCCGCGGCTTTCCCTCTGGCCCACATATGATTTTCTCAGGATTCTCCCCATAAAGCGGCAGGATTCTTGCCAGTAGAATACCTGCCCCCAGGCAGCTTTTCCTATCATTTGCCTGCAGATATTTCATAACTTTTTTTCTTCGGCTGCTGCTGATATGATGGAGCGCTGCCGGATTTTCTTTTGGATCCGGCAGCGCCCTGATATCTATTGCATACAAATATACCATATTTTTCCTCATTTCAATCAAAAATTTCATCCACGGCAGACTACGAAGCCGGGCAAAAGGAACGGAAAGAGAAAGCCGCCGCCCCATGCGCTTTCCGCCCGTATCCGCTATCCTTGCTTTTGTAATTCAGGGTTATTTCGACGCATTTTGTTTCCGCCAACCGGTTATAACCGCTTCAAAATCCTGTCCACATCCTCATTCTGCCCCAAAACCATCAGATGTTCGTCGCTTTTAAGCACATAATCCGCCCCCGGCAGTAATGACAGGTTTCCGCCCTTCTTCGTCCCCAAAACATTCACATGGTACTTGGCACGGATATCAATATCCCCAATGGTTCTGCCCACCCACTCCTTAACAAGCGGAATTTCATAAATCGAATATTCCTCCGTCAGCTCAATATAGTCAAACACATGGTTTGCACTGACTTTTACCGCCAGTTTCTCCGCGATGTCCCGGTCGGGATAAATAACCTCATCCGCCCCGTTGCGCAGCAGGAACTTGGCATGGATATCCCGGTTTGCCTTGCTGATGACATACTTCGCCCCCATCTCTTTTAACAGACTGGTGATTTCCAGACTGCTTTGGAAATTCGTCCCGATGCAGACAAAACAGAGGTCAAAATTCCTGACGCCCAGGGATTTTAACACTTCCTCATTGGTACAGTCGCCGATTTTCGCGCTGGTGACTACCGGCAGAAGATCTTCCAATACCTCCTCCCTGTCATCCACAATCATAATCTCATTTCCGAGCCTTGCCAGATTTTGGCATAAATGATGCCCGAATTTTCCCATTCCAATCATTAAAATTGTTTTCATTGACCCATTTCCTCCACTTTCTTCCATGTCAGGTGTTTGGCTTCATGCCGCTGTCCATCCATACGTCCCTTCAGCCGATGATAATCTTCTCTGCCGGAAGCTGTACCGGCGCCACCTTCTTCCGCTCCGTAAAAGAGAGCGCAAACGTCATACTGCCGATACGCCCGCAGTACATCAGCACAATCAATATGAATCTTGATGCGGTTCCCATCCCCCGCGTAATCCCGGACGACATACCCACCGTACCGATGGCGGAAAAGACTTCCAGCAGTACGTCTTCCATGGAAAACGCCTGCACGGCACAGATAAAAGCCGCCGCAATAACCGCTAACAGCAGGTTAATCGTCACCACGATACTTGCCTTCCTGATTTCCCCTTCTTCCAAACGGCGTTTGAATACATTGCAGCCGTGGCTGCCCCTTAAGTTCGCCCATACGAAAACCAGCATCACCGCAAAAGTCGTGGTCTTGACCCCGCCCGCCGTGGAACCCGGACTGCCGCCGATGAACATGAGCATCACCGTCACCAGTTTACTGCTGGACGTCATCCCTCCCACATCTATGGTATTAAATCCTGCCGTCCTCGCCGTCACGGAAGCAAACAGGGACGCCAGTACCGTCTCGGTTCCGTCCATGCCTGCCATCAGGTTCCCGCGTTCCAGCAGCCAGTACACGGCGGCTCCCCCGAAAATCAGAATCGCCGTAACCGTCAGCACAATTTTCGTATGCAGCAGATATTCTTTCACCCGCAGCTTCTTTTTCTGCAGGTCATCCCACACCACAAAGCCGATGCCGCCAATGATAATCAGCAGCATAATGGTCACGTTAACAAGCAAGTCGCCGGAATACGCCGCCAGCGAGGAATACTCTTCCTTTTTCCCCATCAGGTCAAATCCTGCATTGCAGAATGCCGATATGGAATGGAAAATGCCGTTGCAGATTCCCTCCAGCCATCCCATTTCCGGGATAAACCGGACGGAAAGAAGCGCCGCCCCAATTCCCTCGATGGCAAAAGCGGCGACGGTTATCTTCTTTACCAGCCGAACCACGCCGCCGATTTGGAGCGTATTCATGCTTTCCTGCAAAATACCCCGTTCCTTTAACCCGATATTCTTCCGCATCAGGACGGCAAGGAATACGCCGATGGTCATAAACCCCAGCCCGCCAATCTGTATCAGCAGCAAAATAAAGCACCTGCCAAATACCGACCAGTAACTGTAAGTATCCACCACTACCAGCCCCGTTACACAGGTTGCGCTGGCCGCCGTAAACAGCGCCGTCAGCGGATCCGTGAATCCGCCGCTCCTTGAGGATACCGGCAGCATCAGCACAACCGTACCGATTAGAATGATGACCAAAAATCCCACCGCAATTGTCTGGGTCGTTGTCAGTTTATCATGCCATGTCTTCTTCATTTCCATTCATTCCTCTTGGCTTTCCTTATGATTTCCTTCCGTTATCCGTATAAAGCAAAAAATCCAACTAACAGGTACACCTCTTAGTCGGATTCATTTTATACATTCACAAAATAAGCAGGATACGGGAGTCGGACCCGCCTCTTCAGCTTGGGAAGCTGACATACTACCGATGTACTAATCCTGCATAACTGCCCTGTCATCTGTTCCGGCATACAACATTGTTTTATTGGTAAACCGCCGTCATTCTTTCGCAAGAAAAGGTTCTATGGCAGCTAAAATCTCCTTTTCCTGTTCATTCGTTTCCAAAATACGGAGCTCCAAATTCTTGGACAAATCCATACTGAAAATCCCCATTACGGACTTGGCATCAACCACGTACCTGCCGGAAATCAAATCGAAGTATCCTTTAAACCGTGCCATAATGCTTACAAACTTCTTCACATCCTCAATAGACCGAAGCCTGACCATAATGCTTTTCATCTAAAGAATCCTTCTTTCTGTCGAAAATTCTTTTCACAAGAACCTCTGCATGAATTATTTTACCAGAAAAAATACCATTTGTACAGGATTATTTTAACATTTTTTTATTTACGTATAACTGTTCATTCCATGCAATAATCCGAAACAAGCCGGATGGCAATTTCCTTTGCCGCAGCGCTGGGCACATTCCGGCTTTTCCGTCGTTTCCGCCGGAGTATCCCCCGGACAGCACTGCCACTATCATACCAAAACACAATGCTTTCCAAAAACGGTTCTGCTTTTTTATGAGGATCTCCTATTTTTCCAGTCCAAAATATCATCCAACAGGTATACACGGTTAAACGGGATGGAAAAATAATACCCGTCCACGAAGCCATCCGTCATATCCATGACCTTCTTCGCTATCCCCACGCCCGCCATTTCCCCTTCTTCCCTCGTCATTTTGGCATGGAAACAGGAAAGAACCTCATCATCCACCCCAATTCCCACCATTTCATTTTTCATGAAAAGGGCATTGCGCAGATTCACAAGGGGCATGATGCCGCACAGAATCCTGGCCCCGGTGCGCTCCTTCACCTCTTTCAGCCGCTTAGCGGCAGCTTCCGTAAAGACAGGCTGGGTCAGGAAAAAGGACGCACCCTGCGCCATCTTCTTTTCCACCCTGCGGACTTCCACATCCAGGTTATGCCTTCCCTGGTTTAGCGCCCCGCCAAAGACCATGGGTTCCGCCGCAAATTCCTCCTGATTTAATTCCCGGATGATTTTCATTAAACCCACGGAATCAAAATTAAACACGCTTTTTACGTCCTGGCGCATCAACATCGGCACGGGATCGCCCGTTACCACAAGCAGGTTCCTTATTCCGTTGACATATGCCCCCAAAAGCTGGGAGCGCATGGCAATCGCATTCTTGTCACGGCAGCAAATGTGCGGCATGACGCACAGTTTTGTTTCCTGCCTCACCTTCATCGCCGTCAAAACCGAATCCGCTCTCGTCCTGCCGGACGGCGAATCGGGAAATGTCACCACGTCCGCCCCTTTTTGCCTTAACCAAAAGGCGCCTTCCATCACTTTGCCGTCATCCGCGCCCGGAGGCGGTGAAAGTTCCACGGCAATCAGCTTTTTCCCGGACACCTTTCCCTGCCAAAAGCCGCACTCTTTCCCTGCCCTTTCACGGACGGTCACTTGCCTGCGTTCCGTACCGGTCCTCACCGGAGCCATATCCGCACTTTCACACAGCTTTTGCGTAAAAGAAGGCGCCGTTCCGCAGCAGCCGCCCAAAAACGCAACGTTTAACGCCCCGATTTCCCCCATCTTCCCGGCAAAATATTCCGCACTGTTGCCAAATACCCTGCGCTTTTCCATATACTTCGGGTATCCCGCATTGGGCAGCGCCGTAAGGTAAATGTTTTCCGGCAGTTCCATCTTCTCCAAAATCCGGTATAAATGGGCGGGACCGACGCCGCAGTTAAAGCCGGCGGCATCCACCGCCCCGGACTGCGCCGCTTCCGCAAGCAGCCTGCGGGCGCTGATACCCGCACTGCTGTACCCATGCTGGTTCACGCAAAACTGTACGATGACAAACAGCTCCCGTTCTTCTTTCATGTCCCGGATAACCGGAAGAATGTCGTCCATATGGGAAAATGTTTCAAAAATAAGGATATCCGCCCCTGCTTCCGTAAAAGTGTCTGCAATCAGGCGGTATTCCCGGTAAACCTCATCTTCCGCCCTGCCGATGCGGTCGGGCAGCGGACCGATGTCTCCGGCAATAAAGCAGTCCTCCCCCAAAGTCCTGCCGCAGTCTTTTGCCGCCTGAAGGGCATTTTCCCACGCGGCACGGATATTCTCCCGCAGCGCTTCCTCCCCGCAGCACAAGGACATGCGGTTCGCCGCAAACGTATTCGTCCGCAGAAGCACGGCTCCCGCCTCCAAATATTCTTTATGTATCTGCCGCATCCATTCCTGCTTTGTCCCGTTCAAACGCTCCGGCAGCTCCGCCACCCCGTACTTATCCGCAAAATAGGTGCCGAAAGCCCCGTCGCAGATGATTTTCTTCTTTTTCAAATAATCCTGTATTTTCATTTTTTACTCCGTATCCCGTATTTTTCTGCACAAATGGCGGAACTGAATGTTCAAACACGCTCTAACAACCGGAAAGATCCCGGATGATTTCCCCCGCCATGATAAGCCCTGCCACCGAAGGCACAAACGCCACGCTTCCCGGCGTGGAACGCCTTGCGCTATCCGTATCCGTTCCGTCTGACGGCAGCGGTCTGCGCGGCTCCTCCCTTGAGTAAACCACCTTTAGGCGTTCCACCCCCCTTTTTTTCAGTTCCCTGCGCATCACCTTCGCCAACGGGCATACGCTGGTTTCATAAATATCCGCCACCTCAAAGGCTGCCGGATTTAATTTATTCCCCGCCCCCATGCTGCTGATCACCGGAACCCCGTACTCCTTCCCCTGCATCACCAGCGCAATCTTCGCCGTCACCGTATCCACCGCATCCGCAATATACGAATAACTGCCAAAATCAAACAAGTCCCGGTTCTCCGGCAGGAAAAAGCAGCGGAACGTCCTTACATGGGCAAGCGGATTGATTTCCATAATCCGCTCCGCCATGACATCCACCTTATACCTGCCCACCGTGCCGGAAAGGGCGATAACCTGACGGTTTATATTGCTCCACGCCACTTTATCGCTGTCGATTAAATCTATATTTCCAACACCGCTGCGCGCTAAGGCTTCCGCCACGTAACCTCCCACACCGCCGACCCCGAAGACCGCCACCCGGGCATCTCTCAGCCTTTCCATGGCGCTGCCGCCAAGCAGCATTTCCGATCTTTGAAATCGGGAACGCAGCCTTCCGTCCATGTTTCCTCCGCTGTCCATATTCTTTTCCCAGCCTTCCTGCTTCCCATTGTTGGAATCTACTGTTTTTAACGGTTTTCGTTCACATAAATCTGAACCCGGCTTTGGATGATATCCGCCACTTCCTTCGCATTTTTCTGCCCCTCGAAATACGGTGCCGCTTCCTCCGCCACGATATTCAACAGCGCTTCGTTATAGGAATACAACTGATCCACCGTCTTCACGTAAGCGATGACTTCATCCACTTCCTCCCTGCTCATGGGCGTAATCGGGATCTCCACGCCGTTTACCATGTAGGTCTGTTCCATTTCCACCAAATTCCCGTTTTCATCCTCATAGGTCGGCACCTTCATGGCTTCTTGTGCCAAACGCTCCACCTGCTTCATGCTAAGCGGCCACTGGTACAGCTTTTCCTGATATTCCTCCGTCAGGAAATACCGCAAAAACTGCCACGCCCCTTCTTTCTGTTTGGATTTTGCGGACATCGCCAGCTCTATGCCGGAAGAAATTGCCGCCCCGTTTCCTTCCCGGACCGGAAATCCGACCAACGTAATGTTTTCGCCAAACGTTCCTTTTTTTGCATAATTATAGGATTCAAAATTGCTGAGGTATACATAAGTTAACAGCACCTTATCCTCCCGCCACATGCTGTCATATCCCTGCCAAAAAGAATCGTTGTAATAGTCGTCCCCTAACTGCTCCGGGAATTGGTTGATAAACGCAAGCAGATCCATAAATTCTTCCGTATTAAAATGGCATTCCCCCGTCTTCCAATTGATAAACTGGCTGCCGGACATTTGGATGCTGTTATTTAACATCACATCCCGTGTCATTTCCGAAAATACCTGGGTGCCTTCCGGCATTTTCCCCATCGCCGCATTCAGGTCATCCAGCGACCATCCGCTTTCCGTTCCCACATTGGCGGTTTTGCCCGCTACCGTCTGGACCGTAAAGGAAGGTACCAGCCGGTACAGTTTTCCGTCCGTCTCATAGGCTTTTAACACATTCGGGAAAAAGTCTTCCCTGTTAAAGTCCCCGTCTTTATCGATGAAGGGGTACAAATCTTCAAACAGCCCCTTCGCCACATAACTGTCTATCGGCATGGAGTAACCGACCACAAGGATATCCGGCACTTTTCCCGACGCGATATCCGCATTCAGGCGCGTCAGCCCCGCCGTGTAATCCTCATCCGTATTATAGTTGGAATAGTCCTCCACCACAATGCGGTACTCCTGGCTGGACTTGTTAAACGCCACCACCTGCCTGCGCACATCCCAGTCAAAACCGTTGCAGGCCAAAGTAAGGACAATCTTATCCTTCACGTCTTTCGGATCCACTTTCGTAAATTTCATAAACGCCAGACTGCCGGTATCGTCATCCGTAATCCCGTAAAATTCATTTTCATCCGCGGCAGCAAAATTGTAAATATAATAACCGCTTAAATCCGAATCGATGAAATTCATCAGTTCGGTCAGCTCCGTGTCCCCCAAATTATAAGCATAAATGCTTCCGCTTCCCAGCAAATAAAAGTCAAAACCTTTTCCCGCATACAGCCCGCCATAACCGTTAGAGCCCCCCGGTATGGTATATTCTTCCGAAATCTCACCGGTATCGGGATTCACCTTGGTCAACACATCGGCATTTTTTTCGGAGCTGTAAGAACGCACCACAATGGAGCCGTCCCTGATTTGGTACATACTGCCGATTTCCAGTTCCTTCTGCAGTTTTATTTCCCCCGTCTTATTTCCCTGCGCATCAAAAAGGAACATTCCGTCCGCATCACAGACCATAATCCTTCCGTCCGCCATGGGAAGCATATTGTTGATCCAATACATATCCGGGTCTTTCCCTGTCAGTTCCGTCCGCCACAATTCATTTCCGGTCTGACCCAATTTCACCAAATAATATTTGTTTACCCATACGGATTCCCCGGCACTGTTGTCCGTTTCCTCATAGGAATCATTTACAATGGCAACATAATTCCCCTCCGCATCCGCCGATATATTCGAATAATAAGTATTTTCACCCGCTTCCACTTCGGCCGTTTTAGCATCCGTGCCGTCCATATTTTGGCTGATGAGCCGGATGAGGCTGCCTCCTTCTTCCTTCCAGGTATAGGTGGTGATATATAGCCTGCCGTCCATGACTTTAATATCATTGATTTCGTTTGGATCTCCCACGGCGCCCAAATCCATCTGCTCCGAACGGTAAACGTGTTCCTTGGACTTTTCCGAGGCTTCGCCGTCCCCTCCCCCGCATGCCGTAAGCGCCAGTGCCGCCAAACCAGCAAGACCGCACAGGATTCTTCTTTTCAGGTTCTTTACGGCAGCGCTTTTATAGTTTTTACCTATTTTTTTCCCCATATGTTATCCTCCCCATGTATGATTGGCAGTGATATACCGACATACTTTAAAGATATTGCCACATCACTAAAAATATTTCCACTTGTTTTTTTCTTTGCGGAACCGCTCCGTCCACTTTTCCTTAACATCCAAAAAGAACTGCCATACCGTCCGCCACGTCCACTGTTTCCGCTTCCATAAAAGGATAAGCGTCACGGTCACGATAACTGCAGGGATGGACAAAAAGAGGATTTGCAGTACCAGCACAAGGGCGAGCACGTCTTCCCATGCCCTTGCCACATTCTCCCAGTAAGGATAACGGATGGCATAGTCGTTCATGGAACGCAGCCCGAATTCCGCAATCACCTGAAACAGCGCCTTCATCCGAAAGCGGGAAGAATTATCCACGACCCACATATTGGTTTCATCGATACCGAATTTCTCTTTTACCTTTTTATAGGCAAAATCCTCCACCGGATTAGGCATAAGCACTTCATAAGTATTGATGCCGTCCGTGGTGCCGTATTCCGACAACGTTTCCCAGGAAACGTAAACCAGTGTCTTCCCAAGACCTGCGGCTTCGTTAAAACGCCCGCTTTCCCTGTGGATAACCCCGGCGACGTAGTGAGGGACACCCCCGATGGTTACCTGCATCCCCACCACGTCACTGGAGCCGAACAACTGCCATGCGGCATCCTCGTCCAAAATTACCTTATCATACATCAGGTCGTTTCCCGAAAAATAAGAACCAAACAAAAGCCGTACCGGATGGAACAGGAAAAAGTCCCCGCCGATTCCCACGGCATCCGCCTCCAAAGAGGTTTTTCCGCTGGAAAGAGTAATTTTCCCTACCGCGCTGTAAGCATCCGCCCAAAGTCTTGCATTTTCGTTGGATGCCGTAATGGAAGCCTCCAAAAGCGCCTTATCCAGTTGGTCCTCAAACGTCCTTATCCTGTTTTTGTCAATCTCCGTGCTCCCTGTGAAAAAACAGGTAATCTGTGCCGCATCGTTTTCCTTTGACCAGCGTTTCGCCGCCGTCTGGTCTGGCAGCCCGTTCTTTTTGCCCACGGAAAATACCGTCAGCGCGCACCATGCCAGCAGGCAGAGTATCACCACCATGGCAAGCAGCACCTGTTTCACGGTAAAACACTTGAAAAATGCTTTGATTTTATTCATATCCCACTTCCATATCGATACCCGCCCTTCCCATCCGGTTTCCGGTTTTAATCGGTCAGGCGGACCTGTTTTCCTGCTTCCACCGGCTTCGTCGCCGTGGTAATAACATATTCATAGCCATAAATACCTGCGGAGATTGCCGTATGGGTATCGTCCGATGCCAACACCTCCACATCCACCCTCGTCGCAATGTAACGGTTGCCAAGGGGGCTGCTCTTAGACTCCACAATCAGGATAAACTTGCCGTTATTATCCTCACGGATGGCGCTGTTTGGCACCACCAGTTCATAATCCATGCTCTTTTGCCCGATGGACAGGCTTAAGGACTGCCCCGCCTGTACCTCGCCTTCCACGTTAAAGGTCAGCAGTTTCTTCTGCGCCGGCTCGTTGGGGTCCGGCTTTATGGAAGCAAGCGTTGCCTTTACGCCGTCGTAATACCATGCATTCTGCAGCTCTGCAATATCCCCCACGGAAAGTTTCTTCGCCTGCTCGGTGGTGGCGGAAAATGCCACGGTGAAGCCTTTGCCTGCTACCTGCATGACTGCCGCCGTCTCTCCCGGTTTTGTGGATTCTCCTGCCGCATAGGCAAGGGATGTGACCGTACCCGCCACGGGGGATTTTACGGCAGCGCCTATGGATTTCTCCCTTAATTCCTCAATTTCCTGCTCTTTTTTCGCAATGTCGTCACTGATTTTTGCCAAATCCAGTTCCGCGTTGATATCCGCGTTCATTTCCGTCTGTTCTTCCTTGAGCAAATCATATACCGCCTGTGCATTCTTAAGGGCGGCTTCCGCATTGGCAAGCTGATTCTGGTAGGCAACGGACGCCTGCTTATTGGCATTGTTTTTATCGGTTAAGTTCCGGTCTGCCTGGTTTAGTTTGTCCTGCGCCTGCTTTACGCTGTCGCCGGGCGTATAGGTCATGGCATTTACCTCGGAAAGACGTGCCTCCAATTCCCTGAGTTCTGCCTTCCTTTTTTCCAGCTCCGTCCGGTTATCGTCATGGCTTCCCAACTGGTTCGATGCGTTTTCTGCCATCTCCACGGCGATTTCATACTGGGATACCGCCGCATCATAATCGTTTAACAGGGTGGCATACGTTTGGTACCTGTCATCGCTTTCATTGATCCACTGTCTTAATTCATCAATATTTGGCCCACCTGTATAGGAACCATCCCTTTGCGCCGCATCATAAATATTGTTGAATTTCTCTGTAACCACCGTCTTTGCCGCTTCGCGCTGCTGAATAAAAGCGTCAATTCCTCCCGATGTTGTGCCCTGCTGGTCTTCCGGTTGGGAGGAATTTCCCGAACCGGAAACGCTTCCCGCAATATTTTCCGCCCCTTTAATCAGGGTCTCCAAATCGGTAATGGCATTCTGCGTTTCCTTAATCTGGTAATTCAGACTCTCCATTTTTTCCGATTTCATCCGGTTAAAAGCCGCTTCCGCATTGCCCTCCGCCGTTTGTGCATTGGCAAGGTCCGTAGCCGCGTCCGCCTTCTGATTTTCCTCCCCTATGGTATTGATGGTGGAATTGTTGGCATTGACAGTGCTTTGGAGGGTTAAGGCTTCCAGAGATTCCTGGCACTCCTTCACCCGCTTCTGTGCCGCGTCAAGGCGCTTTTGCATATCGCCTACTTTTGCCTGCAAAGCGGCAAATCCGTCCACGTTCCCGTTGGCAACTTTCGTGATAATTTCCGATGAAACGTTATTGCCAAACAGCCCCTTCATGTAAGCCAGTTTTAAGTCTTCCAGTTCCTTTTCCGCCGTCTTAAGTTCATCGCTCTGTTCGTCTTCCAGGTAATAAATCACCTGGTCTTTTTCCACCTCGTCGCCCTGTTTCACCGCCACGCTGGCAATAACCCTTGTTTCCTTTACGACAATATTATAAGGGTCCGTCGCCTCTATTGTCCCCGTTCCCCTGACTTTTTCGGTAATGGAGCCGCTCTGCACGTACTCCGTCGCCACCTCCGGCAGCGAATAATTCATAATGGTATTGGAAAAAAATGTCAGCAACAGCATGATGGTCAAAAAGATAATCGCCGCATTCTTCACCCATTCCCGCCTTTTTGCCGGATTCGTATTCTCATTCATCTGCTTCTATCCTCCTATCCCTTGATTCCGCCCTGATACGTAATCCCTTCCACCAGATAATCCTCTCCGTAGAGGAATACCAAAAGAGTCGGTATCATGTATATGGTTGCCACCGCAAACGCCAGTCCGATTTCCCCCTTTTTGATTTTGGAAAGGAATACCGACAGCGGATGCATGGAATCGTCCGATAATAATATAAGCGGCTGCTCCACCATGTTCCAGTAGTCGATAAAAATCAGAATTGCCACGGAACACATGCAGCCCTTGCAAAGCGGCATACAGATATGCCGGAAAATCTGCCATTCCCCCGCGCCGTCAATCTGTGCCGCCTCCATCACGGAGACAGGAATCCGGCGCATGTATTTCGTCAGCAGATACACCGCAAAAGGGGAGAAAATCCCCGGCAGCCAAATCGCCCAGCGCGTATCCAAAATATGCAGCCAGCCGGATACCAGATAATTCGGCACCAGCGTTACCTGATAAGGCATCAGCATCAGGATAATGTAAGCGAAAAAAACCATTTCCTTTATTCTGCCCCGGTACCTCGTAAAACCATACGAAGCGAGCAGCGCCACCAAAAGCTGGAAACCCACAATCGGCACCACCAGAATCACGGAATTCCAAAATTTAAACAAATAGTCGGGGCTTTTAAACAAAACCGTAATGTACTGGCTAAAGGACACCATATCCGGGATAAATTTCAGATTGACTTTTTCGGAAATGTAAGTTTTCCCGCCGGAATCGCTGGTGGAAAAAACCTGTCCGTAATTGGAAGATATTTCCGAAGCCGACATGAACGAATTGGTGACGGTAAGCACAATAGGCATTAAGAACAGTACCGCACAGGATGCCGCAAGCAGCGTGGCGACCCCGCGCCTTACTTTTGAAATGCGTTTTTTCCTCGCAATCATCCGCTTATATGCACTTTCGCTTAACAGCGCCGCCTGATTGACGCTTCCCCTGCCGATTCTCATCCTTCCACATCCTTTCCAAAATGATTTTCCGCAAGGAACAGAATTCCTATAATGACAATCATGACAATGGACATCATGATTGCCGCCGACGACAGCTTCTGGTAATCCAGACTGCCGAAGGTATTGTTCATGAAATGCTGCATCATATACACCGTATTATAAGGATAATCATCAGTCAGCAGGTATATTTCCCGGAACACCTTAAACGAATTAATGAGCGACATAATCGTTACGAAAAGTATGGTGGAGGAAAGGTAGCGGATTTTAATATGGAGGAAAATCTGCCACGGTTTGGCGCTTTCCAATACCGCCACTTCAAGGATATCCTTCGGTATGCTCCCAAGCGCCGACATGAACAGAATCATGTTATACCCCAGATTTTTCCATAAAAACAGTACGATAATCACCACCTGCGCGTGGTCCGATTTCAGCCAGTCGGTTTTTGCCGACCCGAACAATGCCGTAATGTCGTTTACCATGCCGTTATAATGAAACAATACCTGCCAAATCAGCACAATCGATGCAATGGGCACCATCATCGGCGTCAGGAAAAACGTACGGAACTGGCTCTTAAACGGAATCTTGCTGTCCAACAGCATGGCAAGCCCCAATGACAGCACCACCGCCAAAGGAACCGCAATCACGGAAAACTTCATGGTATTGTATGCCGCCTGCCGGAACGCCGCATTGCGGAACACATTGATAAAATTATCCAAAAACACAAAGCGGTGACTGATGGGATTATCCACCACCGCATAAAAAAACACAACCAAAAAGGGTAGCACAAAGAACAGCAGTACCCCCAAAATGCTGGGGGCCAAAAATGCCGTTGAAATCCGTCTGCTCTTTGCGTTCTTTTTCTGTATGGCGCTTTTTTGTTTTCCCGCGCCGGTCTTTGGCGCCGGATGCTCCTGCTTTTTCCGCTGCCAAAAACCTGCGGGTTTTTTTTTCGTTTCCATCATCTTGTCTCGTCCAAATACGTCTGTACGCGGTTTTGAATTAACGCCGCCACATCCTCCGCGCTTTTCTGTCCGTCAAAATATGCCTGCGCTTCCTCACGGATAATGTCATACAATTTTTCTTCCATGATTTTCCCCGGCTGGGCGGTATCAATCATTTCACGGATACGGTCCACCTGCTCTTTGGTCGCCGCATAGACCTCTACGGTAAAATCACCGGTCGTCCATGTACTCTTTGACGTCAGCTTTTTATTTCCGTCCTCATCTTCATAATACTCATCTTCCATCGCCTCCGCAAGCACCTTGTCCAATGCGGATTTCAAAATGGGGAAACCTGCGTTTGCCGTCCACATATTTTCCTGGCGTTTCTCCGTCAGGTTAAAACGGATGAATTCCCAAACACCTTCCTTATTTTTAGAAGATGCATGCATTGCCACCGTAGTGCTGTTGGGTACAAGCGTCAGCCCGCTTTTGCCAAACGTCGGATAACCAATGAAATTTACGGGCTCGCCAAATTCATACTCGTACATCTGGTACTGGGACACCGACGTAATCGACTCAGCCAATAACAATAGCTTGCCGCTCCTGATTTTCTCGATTTCCGAAGGGGCATTGGAATCATACTCATATTCCTGCGGGAACCGGCTTGCAAATTCCAAAATCTTATAAAAATCCTCGCTGCTGAAATCACAGGTACCGTTCTCCCTGTCGATAAACAGCTCCTCATTTAACGCACACATCTTGTGAAGAACATTCGTTCTGTCCGCATAGTTAAAAATTTCCACGCCGCTTTCCTTGGAGTCCACCAATGCCAGGACATCGTCCACGGTCCATGTGGAACCCTCCCCCACATCGGATACCTTCCCGACTAGCGTCGAAATTCCGAAGCAGGACATGATTCCGTACAATTTCCCGTCCCGCTCATAGGCACGCAGGGCATTTTCCACATAATCTTCCCGCGTAATGATGTCATCTCCGTCCAAATAAGGCGTCAAATCTTCCAACACACCCGCGGCAACCATTTCTTCCAAAGACAGGGCACTGTACTCCAAATCAATGATATCCGGCGCATTTCCGCTGGTAAGATCCGCATTTAACAATGCCGCCCGGTCCGCATAAGACATACTTTCATCCCCGTATTCCTTTACGACAATGCGGTATTTGTCACTCTGCTTGTTAAACGCCACGATATCCTTTTCCGCAAAATAAGGGACATACAGGGACGCATACGTCAGGATTTCCTTCTCCGGCACCTCGGAACGGTCTTTTTTGGTAAGGATACCCAGTTCCGTCGCCCCTGCACTGTAATCCACGGTTACTGCAGCAACCCGCCCGTCGGGAAGGATAGTAAAATCACTTAAGTTGTTACTGTCAATGTCACTGTCCATCCAGTTCAAAAGCGCCGTCGGTTTTTCATCCCCCAGATTGCAGGTATAGAGGATGGCATTTTGTGTGTAAATCAGATCCGTATCCACGCCGCCCTGATAGGTACCGTAATCAAAGACGATACTGCTCGCCAAAGGCTGCAGGTTCTTTTGGGAAGGGCTTACCTCCTCCAGCGTCCAGCCCGCATTCCCGTAATAAGCAGCCACCACCCTGCCGTCCTTCATGGCAAACAGGTTCGTCAGGTACTGACCGATGGGAATCTCGCAGGAAAGGCTTCCATCCTGCCTCAATACATAAATCTCCTTTGAGGCGCCAAGGTAATAGTTTCCCTCCTTGTCCTGTAAAAGACCGGACAGGTAAAAGGACATACTGTCCATTTTGGAAAAAGCATTGCCGGTTTCCACGGTTTCCAGTTCTTCCCCTTCCGGCGAACGTTTTTGGATGGTCACTTTTTTCACCGTTCCGCCGGCTTCCGGGTCGCCTTCGTACTGGATCATCCCAAGCAGCAGGTTCCCTTCCGCATCGTTCCCCAAAGCATTTACATGCATTCCTTTTTCCAATTCCAACGGATATTCCTTCACATCGTCTTCGCCGACGGTAATGGAATACAATACATCCTTATCTCCCTTCATTCCGGCAAAAAACAATTTATCGCCGCCGAACCGGAGCGCGTGAATGGAATCACAATAATCGTTCAGGGACTTGTACTCTGCCACATATACATAATCCCCGTCCACGCCGTTCCCGCTGCCCGCAGTTTCATCCCCTGAGCCGTTCCCGCACCCGCAGACGGCCAGCAGCGCTGCTGCCGCCAAACACCCAAATACCTTTTTTGCATGTATCCACTTCATCATCTTTCCTGCCGTACTCCTTTCCTCATGTTATTGCCTGTTTCTTTTTGGCTTCTTTTGGGTCTCTTTTCCGTTTTTCCCGTTCCGGTATCTTTTACCGGTTCTCGTTTACGTAAATCTGAACCCTGCTCTGTATAATGTCCGCAACGTCTTTCGCCGACTTCTGTCCCTCAAAAAATGCCGCCGTTTCTTCCTCTATAATATTGCTCATCTGGACGTCATACCGGGAAGTGGAATGGGCGCTTTCAATCAGTTTCCGCATTGCCGCCACTTCTTCCTCCGTTGCCGCATAAATATCAATCGAGAAATCATCATAACCCCATGTAGTCTTAGGCTGTTTTACTTTCTCACCGTCCGGTCCTTCATAATATTCTTCTTCCATGTCTGTTTCAAACATTTTATCCAATGCCGACTTCATTACGGGGAAACCGTAACTGCTTTTGGAGTTTTTCTCCTGTGCTTCCTTTGTTAACGACATGCGGATAAACTGCCATACCCCGTCCTGGTAAGGGGATTTCGATGACATGGCAAGCAGGGCGCCTGCGGAACTTAAGTAAGTGCCGCTCTCCTTGGACGTAGGGAAGCCGATAAACGCCACCGGTTCCCCATACATTCCCGTATACATTTGGAACTCCTGCATGGAAGAAAGGCTGACTTCCATCATTACCAGTTTTCCTTCCCGTATCTGGGTGGGAACGCTGGGTGCATCTTCGCTCCATACATATTCCTTCGGGAAAGTATTGGCAAATTCCAGTGCGCGGATAAATTCCTCCCCGTTGAATTTACATTCCCCTGTTTCCCAATTCACGAACACATCCATGTTCATGCGGAATATACTGCCCAACACGCTGCTCTTGCTTGCATATTGGTAAAGCTCTACCCCTTCCGGCAGATTTTCCGAAAGCTCCATCACTTCCTCCAGCGTAATATGCTGCTTATCGCCCACATCCGCCACTTTTGCCATAACGGTACTGATATAAAACCTGGGGGGCATGGCATAGAGTTTCCCGTTCTTTTCATAGGCATGAAGTACATTATCCAGGTAATCCTCTTTGTTTATTTCCGCATCCGCCTCCATAAAGGGATATAAGTCCTCCACCACCCCTTTTGCGATGTAATTCTCCACATTACCGTTGGAAAAATCGATGATATCCGGGCATTTGCCGCTGACAATATCCGCATTCATCGTCTGCACCGCATTGGTATAGGAATCCTCTCCCGAATAATCCGTATAGTACTCTTTCACCTCAATCCGGTACTCCTGGTTCGTCCGGTTAAATTCGATGATATTCTTCCGTAAGTCATAGTCCATCATCAGCGTACCATATGTAAGGATTTTCTTTTCCGGTACCTCCGAACCCTTTTTCTTCGTCAGATACGCCAGTTCCACCTGGTTTGAATCGCTTTCCCCGTCCCAGTTTGACGTAACGGCGAGAATCCTTCCGTCCTCCAGCAGCGTAAAGCCCTGCAGGTTATCCTGGTCGATATCGCAGTCAATCCAGTTTAACAGTTCCACCGCTTCCGCATCGCCGAAATTATAACTGTATAAACTGCTGTCCATGCTGTAAAGCACATCCACACCGGCGCCCTGTGAAAACGTATATCTGCCGAACCGGTTGGACTGCATCGCGCTCACGGCATCCCCGATTTTCTTTCCCGCCAGGTCAATGGTATGTACTTCAATCTGTTCTCCCCAGTAGGATACCAGCACCTGTCCGTCCCCCGTGGCGGACATGGAATTTAACCAACTGTCCAATTCCGTTTCAAACAGCATCTTCCCGCCCTGATCCAATACAATGATGTTTTGGTCATATCCGAAATACAGGTTGCCTTCCCCGTCCGTAACCATATACTGTATGTAAAAATTTTCCTTATCTTCAAAAACCTGCGTCAAATCTACCGTTTCCGCAGCTTTTCCATCCTGTCCGAATTTCCAAAGTTCCGTTTTCTGCCCTATGGGTTCCCGGTATTCCATTTCCCCGTCCATGGAGAAAGGGCTTGCCACTTCTACGGAAAAATCCCCCGTACCGCTTATTACCACGGTTCCGCCGGAACCGCCGACGACGGATGCCGATTCGCTTTCCGATGCGGTATCCGCATCCCCTTCTTCTCCGGCTGCTTCTTCCCCGGTTTCCGTTCCTTCCTGCGCCTCCCCGTCCTGCTTTTGGGTATCTTCTGGGGCATCTTCTTTTGTTTCTTCTTTTGTTTCTTCTTTTGTTTCTTCTTTTGTTTCTTCTTCCGTTTCTTCTTTTGTTTCTTCTTTTGTTTCTTCTTTTGCTGCCTCCGCTTTTTCCGTATCCGCTTTTGCCGCTTCTGCACCGTTTTCCGCTCCCGCCGTTCCGTCTTCCGCATAAAGCGCCGTTACGACTACCGCCTGTAAATTTCCTTCCGCGTCTATGTCCATCGCCATCATATTGGATTCTTCACCGATATCCAGCTGCAGCATTTCCGGTGTACGCTCCCCCGCTTCCAGCTTTCCAAGATATTGCCGGTATGCATTTGCCGCATCGTCCCAATGCCCGGAAACAAAATAAATGGTGTCACCCACCACCTTCATCTGGTCGATGCCATCTTCCATATCCAATTTCACGAATTCCGGCACATACACAAATTCCTTCTGCGCCGTGGTCGTCCCCTGCTGTTTCCCGCATCCTGCCGCTAAGACCGCCGATGCAAGAAATGCCGCCGCCACGGCTCCTTTTTTACCGGACTGCAGATTTTGGAGAAACCGTAATTTCATGCCTTTTTCTTCTGCCCTTCCATTTTTTTTACCGAGCCATTTTTCATTTTTTTTCATATTTCTCCCTCTTTTTTCCGTTACCGCCTTTTCCGTCCTCTTTTTTCCTGCTTTCTCTATATTATATTCCCCAAATTCTCCCTTTTTCCGGTATCTTATGGCAAATTAAGCCAAAATAACACCTTCCGGGATTCACGCTATCTATAATTCGTATTATCCCATACTAAAAAAAACACCATATATAGAATATCATATATAGTGTTTTTATACAATCATACATTTCTTAATTATTTCTGAAAGAGTAACGGTTCGGCTTGAAATGTTGTGTTGAGGGGCGGACGCACGGGAGGGAGTAAAAAAGAATGCTATGATACGACATTACATTTTTTGATATCCGGCAAAAGCCGGGAGCACAGCCCTCTGTCCGGTTTCACATCACCGGCGCACCCTGCGGATCAGAATCCCGTTCCGCAGCAGCACATTATCGATATAATGCCTTTGGAACACCACTTCCCCTTCCTTTGGCACTTCCACATCTTCATCCTCACAATTGATGATAACCTCCACATAATCGTTCTCCCACGCCACTTTCATGAACTCAATGACGCGCGGGCGGTTAATCTTATTGGGGAAATGGAAGTTACGGTTCCGTAAAAGCGGTTCTTCCGTCCGTAAATGAATCAGGCTTTTCACAATTTCCATCCGGTCGCGGAAATCCCCCGCATCTATCAGTTCCCAGGGCATACAGCGCCTGCCGTCCGGGTCATGCTCTCCTTCCATGGCAATTTCCGTCCCGTAGAAAATACAGGGGCTTCCCGGCATGGAAAACAGCACCGCAAGCTGCTGGAAATATTCGTCCAGGTTCTTCACGTCGCTGCGCAGCCGCTTCGTGTCATGGGAATCCAGCAGATTAAACAGCACATCATTGGTCTGCTGCATGTATCCGGTATAACAGCGGTTAATGGTATATTCAAAGTCTTCGTTCGTCTGTCCCTTGTCAATCCAAAAATCCTTGATGCTCTCGCCCAGCGGATAATTCATAACCGCGTCAAACTCATCCCCCCTAAGCCACGGCATGGCATCATGCCAAATCTCGCCCAAAATATATATATCCGGTTTGATTGCCTTCATCCGTGTGCGCAGTTCCTTGCAGAACACATGGGAAATTTCATTTGCCACATCCAGTCGCAGACCGTCCACATCATACTTTTTCACCCATGTCTCGCATACGCCAAGCAGATACTCCCGCACCGCCGGATTGTTGGTATTCAGTTTCGGCATGGAATCAAAAAAGGCAAAACTGTAATACTGCCCCGATTGCGCGGCCCCTTTGCTGAAATCAAAAGGCCACTCCCGTACCATGAACCAGTCATAATATTCCGATTCCGGTCCTTTTTCCTGCACGTCCAGCCAAGGTGCAAAATATTCCCCGCAATGGTTAAACACGCCGTCCATCATGACCTTCATCTGTCTCGCATGGGCTTCCTCCACCAGCCGCATAAACGTTTCTTCCGAGCCGAAATGCGGGTCTATCTTCATGTAATCCGTCGTATCGTATTTATGGGAAGACGGCGCTTCATTTATCGGCGTCAGGTACAACCCCGAAATCCCCAAATCCTTCAGGTAATCCAGTTTATCAATGATTCCCTGCAAATCCCCGCCAAAAAATTCGTCGTTGCGTACGCTCCCCGTATTCCTCCAGGGCAGCGTCCCCTCCGGATTGACGGACGGATCGCCGTTACAGAAACGTTCGGGAAAAATCTGGTACCATATCGTATCGTTCACCCAATCCGGCGTCACCGGGATATCCGCCGGATTCATCCAAGGGAACACGAAACACTGCCGGCTTCTCCCCTCTAAATGCATCTGCGCCTCGCTGACAAAACCGTCCTCAAAATAGTACCATTTTTCCGTTTCCGTAATCAACTCAAAATAATATTTTAACCGCTTGAACTGCGGCGCCATGGTGGTTGTCCACCAAAGCTGGTTTTTGAGCCTTTTCTTAAAAGGAATGTTCACCGCATCCCCGTTCCACGTCTCTCCCCCGCCGAGAATCCCTGCCTTAAAAGGATCTCCCTGTACAATGTTTACGTACTTAACGTCATATCCCGTCTTAATGTTAATGACCAATTCGTCCTTGTTCAGCGGATAACAATAATTGTCGTTCGCCCTGTGATATACCGCATTAAAATCCATACCCTGATACCTCCTGTTACCCCGTTTTTACCCTTGCCCAATCTCCGTTTTCATCCGTATCCATCCTGTTTATCCGGCCGTTTTCGAGAAAACGTTTTCCAATGTAATTAAACCATAACCCATTTTTCCGTTTTTGTCAAGAAAAACCAGCCTTGGAGACGCTTCTGCAGTAACGGTTCAGCCCGGACGCAATAGCCAGGATTTCCCCTGCCCGGTTTGTCTGTGCTTCCCCTGCCGGCATCTGTTCAAACCTGATGCAAAATGATGTGACCCCAAAAAGTTAAACTTTTATTACGTAGTAGAATTTTTGTCTGCCACGCATTTTAGTACCATATAGCGGCCCATTGATGAAGCTGCCCTGTGACGGTCCGTCACC
>CAJUMD010000044.1:23655-25382 GCA_910587275.1 uncultured Kineothrix sp. | reverse complement strand
TATATTTTAGCCGGTGCAATACCCGTTAGTCTGACCGGAAGGCTGAACTGTTACATGCTGCCGGCAGTAAATGAAGGTTCGTATTGACTTTTCCAAGTCCAGTTGTTAAAATAAATGTCGGGTGTTGGATGGAAATGGAACGGAGGAGTTACATGCATAAGAAAGTATTTCAGCTTTTGGTGGATAATACATCAGGTGTTTTAAGCCGGATTTCGGGCCTGTTTTCCAGACGGGGATATAATATTGAGAGCATTACGGCAGGCGTGACGGCAGATCCGAGGTATACGAGGATTACGATTGTAACGTCGGGGGACGATGAAATTTTGGACCAGATTGAGAAACAGGTGGAGAAGCTGGTGGATGTGCGGGATATTAAGATTTTGGAGCCGGATGCCAGCGTATACCGGGAATTGGTATTGATCAAGGTGAAGGCGGCGGCAAAGGAGCGGCAGGCGGTGATTTCGGTGGCGGATATTTTCCGTGCGAAAATCGTTGACGTGGCGCCGGAAAGCCTTGTGGTGGAACTGACGGGCGCGCAGTCCAAAATCGAGGCGTTTATCAGTCTGCTGGACGGTTATGAAATCCTGGAACTGGCGAGAACCGGTATTACGGGGCTGGGGCGCGGGATTGAGAACGTGACTTATTTAGAGGATTAATGCCGGGAAGACTGACCTTGGGGGAGACCCTTTCAGTGATAAAGTATTTAAAGAAAACGGAGGAAACGGGAAATGGCAAATATTTATTATCAGGAAGACTGTAATCTTTCCATGCTGGACGGAAAGACGATTGCCGTAATCGGTTACGGAAGCCAGGGACATGCACATGCGTTAAATGCAAAGGAATCGGGCTGTAATGTGATTATCGGGCTTTATGAAGGGTCCAAATCATGGGCAAAGGCGGAAGCCCAGGGCTTTCAGGTATATACGGCGGCAGAGGCTGCCAAGAAGGCGGACATCATCATGATTCTGATTAACGATGAGCTTCAGGCGAAGATGTACAAGGAATCCATCGAGCCGAATTTGGAGCCGGGCAATATGCTCATGTTCGCCCATGGCTTTAACATCCATTTCGGGCAGATTGTACCGCCCAAGGATGTGGATGTAACGATGATTGCGCCCAAGGGACCGGGACATACGGTAAGGAGTGAGTATCAGGCAGGCAAGGGCGTTCCCTGTCTGGTTGCCATTCACCAGGATGCCACGGGCAAGGCGCTTGACATGGCATTGGCATATGCGCTTGCCATCGGCGGTGCGAGGGCCGGCGTTTTGGAAACCACGTTCCGTACGGAGACGGAAACCGACCTGTTCGGCGAGCAGGCAGTTCTTTGCGGCGGCGTGTGCGCGCTGATGCAGGCAGGCTTTGAGACGTTGGTGGAAGCGGGTTATGATGCAAGGAATGCATACTTTGAGTGCATCCATGAGATGAAGCTGATTGTGGACCTGATTTATCAGTCCGGTTTCGAGGGAATGAGGTATTCCATTTCCAATACGGCAGAATACGGCGATTACATTACGGGACCCAAAATTATTACGGAAGAAACGAAGAAGACCATGAAGAAGATTCTTTCCGATATTCAGGACGGCACATTCGCAAAGGATTTCCTGCTGGATATGTCGCCGGCAGGCGGACAGGCGCACTTTAAGGCGATGAGAAAACTGGCGGCAGAGCATCCTTCGGAGACGGTTGGTAAGGATATCCGTAAGCTGTATAGCTGGAACAACGAAAAC
>CAJUMD010000044.1:0-23645 GCA_910587275.1 uncultured Kineothrix sp. | reverse complement strand
AGCTGATTAATAATTAGTCAGTCAAAAACCACGCTAAATGTCCCTGACATTCCGTCAGGGACATTTGCCGTATCAGGGACGGCAGGAAGGAAGTTATGCGGATGGGTGATTCTGGTTTTTGTGCCGATTCCGGTTCTGCACGGGAAAACGGGAAAATAGAATGGAAGAAAAGGCTTTTCTTCGCGGGAATCTTTGTTCTTTTGTTTGCCGTGGAATGTCTGATTGCCCTGTATGTGAGGGACCGGTTCATACGCCCTTATGTGGGGGATATGCTTGTGGTGGTTCTTTTGTATTTTTTTATCCGGGTTCTGTTCCCGGGGGGAATCAGGCGTCTGCCCCTTTGGGTGTTTCTTTTCGCCGCTGCGGTGGAAGTCAGCCAGTATTTTCATTTGGCGGCCCTGTTGGGGGTGGAACACATACGGGCGGCGAGACTGATTCTTGGTTCCACGTTTGACATAAAAGACCTTGCCTGCTATGGGGCAGGGTGTCTTGCGCTGGTTTTCCTGGAAAGAAAGTGCGGCATGGGAAAACATTGCGCTGTTCCGGAAAGCCGGTCCCGAGAAAACGGAAAGGAAAGACGCAAGTAAGGAGAAATAAGCAGAAATAAGAAGAAATGAAAAAAGCAGGAAAGGGGCAGACGTAAGATTATGGTATACGACAATATACTGGATGCCATCGGGCATACGCCGATGATACGGTTAAACCGCATGAACAGTAACCCGGAAAATGCGGAGGTGCTCGTAAAATTTGAGGGGCTGAATGTGGGAGGCTCCATTAAAACGAGGACGGCGTACAACATGATCCGCCAGGCGGAGAAGGAGGGGCTGATTCATAAGGATACGGTCATTGTGGAGCCAACCAGCGGAAACCAGGGAATCGGGCTGGCATTAATCGGGGCGGTCAGGGGTTACCGCACGGTGATTATCATGCCGGATTCCGTCAGCGAGGAGCGCCGGAAACTGGTACGTCATTACGGTGCGGAAGTGGTACTCATCCATGATGCGGGCAATATCGGGGAGTGCATTGACGAATGCCTTGCCACGGCGGAGCGGATGGCGAAGGAGGATGCCAATGTTTATATCCCGCAGCAGTTTGAAAATCCGGCAAATCCCATGGTGCATAAGCACCGTACGGGACTTGAACTGATGGAGCAGGTGGCGGGACCCATCCACGGTTTCTGTTCCGGCATCGGGACGGGCGGCACCATCAGCGGCATCGGGGAGGTATTAAAGGCACAGAACCCGGAGATTCTCATATGGGCGGTGGAACCGGAAAATGCGGCAATTCTTGCCGGGGGAACCATAGGCACCCATCTGCAGATGGGAATCGGCGACGGGCTGATTCCCGGGAATTTAAACCGGAAAATCTATGACGATGTTTATGTGGTTTCCGATGAGGAAGCGATACGTACCGCCAAGGACCTGGCGCGCATGGAGGGTATTATGTGCGGCATTTCCAGCGGAACCAACGTGGCGGCGGCATTAAAGATGGCGGAGAAGCTGGGAAAGGGAAAAACGGTGGTGACGGTGCTGCCCGATACGGCGGAACGGTATTTTTCCACGCCGTTGTTTGCGTAGGGTACAGTTTCTTACAGCATGGAGCGGCAGTAACCGATGAAGGTGTCCATGGCACTGTTTACGGGCAGGCTGGACGGATAGGCGAAACCGATTTGGCGTTTCGGAATCCTGTGGTTTAGGGGAAGTTCCCGCAGGGTTCCGTTTTTTATGTCTTCTTTTACGAAATCGCTGATGACGCAGGCGATGCCGAGCCCGGCGCGGGCAAAGTCCATGGACAGGTCCATGTTGTTGACTTCAATGACATGGGAAAGCCCGATGCCATGGCGGGAAAGAAAGCCGTCCGTATGTTTGCGGGAAATATTGTCCTTATCCAGCATGATGAAGGTGGCTTCCCGGAAAATTGCATCTTCTTTGGCGGGTTCTGATGTCGTGTCGGTGCGGGCGGTGAGGAAAGGGGCGAGGTAGGCGTCGGTTGCCACGAAAATATCCGCAATGCTTTTTAAGGGCAGATAGGTGACGGTATGCCAGCCGGCAGAATCTAAGGCAGCCGGACTGCCGTTTGGAGCGGTATCCGGGATTCCCACCAGCCCGATGTCGATGGACGCGCTTTGCAGGGCGGCGATGGTTTCAAAGGTGGGCCGGCAGGAAATGGCGATTTTGATGCCGGGGTTTTGGGGGATAAAGGTTTTTAACAGGGGAAGCAGGACGTATTTGCACAGTGTGGTGCTTACGCCGATGGAAAGGCGGCGGATGTTCTGCCCCTGCGCGGCGCGCAGAGATTCTTCACCGGATTGTAATGCCGTAAGTGCTTCTTCCACATGGCGGCAGAGCAGTTCGCCTTCCGGCGTTAGGGAGACGCCGCGGGAGGAACGGCAAAACAGGACGGCACCCAGGTTTTCTTCCAGACGGGAAACCGATTTGCTGACGGCAGGCTGGCTGATGTAGAGTTTTTTTGCCGCAGCGGAAAGGTTGCGGCATTTTGCCACTTCGTAAAAGATACGGTAAAGGTTTAAGTTCTGTTCCATGGGAATCCTGCTCCTTTTTGACTCTAATCTTCAGTAATTATAGCATGGCATTTCCATAACTACAAGTTATAAAAGATATGAACAGACGCTATTTTCCATTTCCGTCAGGATGTGGTACAATTTATGACAGTAAGAACGGTTTGTAAGGAATAGGTAAGCAGGGGAAAACAAAAGGACAGGAGGAATGGGAACATGGGAATGACGATGACCCAAAAGATTTTGGCGGCACATGCCGGACTGGAACGGGTGGAGGCCGGACAGTTGATTGAGGCGGACTTGGATTTAGTGCTCGGAAATGACATTACGAGTCCGGTTGCCATTAAGGAAATGGAGAAAATGAAAGTGGAAGGCGTCTTTGACAAGGATAAAATTGCGCTGGTGCCGGACCATTTCGTACCGAATAAGGACATTAAGTCGGCGGAGCACTGCAAGTGTGTCAGGGAATTTGCCTGCCGCAATGAAATTACGAATTATTTTGAAGTGGGGGAAATGGGAATCGAACATGCGCTGCTGCCGGAGAAAGGGCTGACGGTGGCGGGGGACGTAATCATTGGCGCCGATTCCCATACCTGTACTTACGGCGCGCTGGGAGCATTTTCCACCGGCGTGGGAAGTACGGATATGGCGGCAGGCATGGCGACGGGAAAGGCATGGTTTAAGGTACCGGGGGCGATAAAATTCAACCTTGTGGGCAAACCGCAGCAATGGGTTAGCGGCAAGGACATAATCCTCCATATCATCGGAAAAATCGGTGTGGACGGTGCACTGTATAAATCCATGGAATTTACGGGTGAAGGCATTGCGGGCCTGTCCATGGACGACCGTTTTACCATCGCCAATATGGCAATCGAGGCAGGCGGCAAAAACGGGATTTTCCCGGTGGATGATTTGGCAAAAGCCTATATGGAAGAACATTCCAAAAAACCGTACACGGTATATGAAGCGGATGAAGACGCGGTATATGATGAGGAATACACCATCGACTTAAGCGCCCTGCGCCCGACGGTGGCATTTCCCCATTTGCCGGAGAATACCAAAACCATTGACGAAATCAAGGAAGACATTAAGATTGACCAGGTAGTCATCGGTTCCTGTACCAACGGCAGGCTGGACGACCTGCGCACGGCGGCAAAAGTGCTGGCGGGCAGACATGTGGCAAAAGGAATGCGCTGCATCGTTATTCCCGCCACACAGGCGATTTATTTACAGGCAATGGAGGAAGGGCTGTTGAAGACCTTTGTGGAGGCAGGCGCAGTAGTAAGCACGCCGACCTGCGGTCCCTGCCTTGGAGGCTATATGGGAATCCTTGCGGAAGGCGAGCGCTGCGTTTCCACCACAAACCGTAATTTTGTGGGGCGCATGGGACACGTGAAATCGGAAATATATCTTGCCAGTCCTGCGGTTGCGGCGGCAAGCGCCGTTACGGGGAAAATTTCCTGCCCCTGCCAGTTACCGGAATGATGGGAAGGAAAGGAATAAAAGGAATAAGGACAGGCAGAACCAATCCGCCAACCTGCAGTCTCACCGCCCTGCAGGTTAAGGTATGGCAAAAGGCGGCACAGAAAGAAGGAAAAGAGGAAAAGGTATGAAATCAGCAAAAGGATTCGTGTTTAAATACGGCGACAATGTGGATACGGACGTGATTATTCCCGCAAGGTACTTAAATTCTTCCGACCCGTCGGAGCTTGCGGCACATTGTATGGAAGATATTGACAAGGATTTCGTGAACCGTGTGCAGAAGGGAGACATCATGGTAGCGGACAAGAATTTCGGCTGCGGTTCTTCCAGGGAACATGCGCCCATCGCCATTAAGGCGGCCGGGGTAAGCTGCGTCATTGCGGAGACATTCGCAAGAATTTTTTACCGCAATGCCATTAACATCGGACTGCCCATCATCGAATGCCCGGAGGCATCCAGGGGGATTGAGGCCGGGGACGAAGTGGAAGTGGATTTTGACTCCGGCGTGATTACGAACGTGACCAAAGGAACCACGTTCCAGGGACAGGCATTTCCGGAGTTTATGCAGAGGATTATCGATTCGGAGGGGTTGGTGAATTATATAAACAGTAAATGAGCGGCAACAAATCGCTGCATAGAGTAATTGTCCAAAAGAAAGAAATGTTGAGACGGCAGGGCGCCGGATGCAGGGATGTATCCGGCGTTTTTTTGAAAGCATCGATATCCCGGAAACAGTTGGAGACGTACAAGGCAAAGTACGGAAAACTGGAATCCTATATGTTCTTTCTCTTTTAACAAATGGGAGAGATATACCCCATTTGAATAGCTTTTGTTATAGCCTCAACAGATGAGGTGACACCGAATTTTTCAAATATATGCTGCAAATGGTTTGATAAAGTACGTTCGCTGATATAGAGTGTGGCAGCAATCTCCTTCCGCTTCATACCATCAGCTAAAAGCTGCAGGATTTGTTTTTCGCATTTGGTCAATTCTTCTAAAAATGGAATTTCCCTGTTAAAAATAACTGCACCCTTTGATATTTGGGAAAGGAAGGATACCAGTATTTCAGGTTCCGTATTTTTGTTGATAAATCCCTTCGTCCCGATTTTTTCTGCTTCTTTGCGGTATATTGGCAGGTCATATCCGGACAGGATCACTATCTTTTGCTCCGGATATTGGTCTAATATCTGTTTCGCTAATTCCAGGCCATCTTCGGATGCTATGTTCTTTAAGTTGATATCCATGAGCAGGATGTCAGGCCTGTTGGCTTCAATAAAACTGTCCAACCGGGAAATATCACTGATGCTTTCAAATGATGTGATCTCCGGATAATCCGATAAGGCAATTGCAAGGCTTTTTGAAAACAAGGCATGGTCATCAACTAATAAAATATTGATAAGAAACATCTCCTTTCATTGGCAGGGTAATCTGTATGCAAACCCCGCACGGGAAGTTATTGGCTATTTTTACAGAACCTTCCATATTGCTGACGCGCTCAGTGATCAGTGCAACCCCTCTGTGCTTTGACGGATCGGCGGATGAGAGAGTCTCCGCATCAGCAGTTCCGTTGTCCGTTATGCGCAGCATAATGATTTCATTGTCCTGTGTAAGGGTTATCCATGCTTGTTCTCCCGATGAGTGCCTGTATATATTTGTGACAAGCTCTTTCAGGAGGCGGTACACGAAGATATCATATGGGGCAGCTAAAAACAGGGAGTCTGGACACTCAAAAGTAATACGGATATTACGGTGCGGAAAGGACTGTGATATATAATCAAGCAGGCTTTGGTAATTCTCTTTGACAGTGAGCCCCGGGAGCAGTGCAGGGCGGTAATCCTGCATCCGCTCACGGATATAAGTGTTCATGTTATCAAGCGTTTCCGTGATGATTTTTTGGATATCGGGATGGCCTGCTTTTTTCATCATGTTTTTTATGGAAAGCAAGTCCTGGAGAATGTCATCATGGAGGAAATTTGCAAATTCGAGGTTTAGCTGTTCTTCCTGCCGTAGCTGCTCTAATGCAGCATGGTATTTGCTTTCTCTGCCCATTGCATTTTTCCCGTGCCTTAGATTAAAATCTAAGGCAATGTTACAGACATATACAAAGACAAACATGGCATCCAGCATAAGGAAAAACAGTGGAAGGGGGGTGTCGGAAGCAAGAGCGGACAGACCGCAGATAACTGTCCCGGCAAGCAGGATCAATGCCCGCTGGCACCTGCTGAATATGGTTGACAGCGGGACACTGCTATGCTCTTTCCGTATCATGCTGTGTGTACTCACAGAGAACAGAAGGACAGGAAGATATATCCCGAAATTAGAAAGATGCCCACTGACTCCCATTGTAGAAAAGTAATAGGCAAAGAATAAAATGATTACCGTTACAAGGGAGAAAAGGATACATTTCCATTCCGCCTTAATGACAAAGGCAGTCCTTTTTCTATAGAAGACAACAATGAAAATGAAACAGAGCCAGCCTGCCAGAAACTGTATGCCATAGAACAGGGCGAATATCTCATTTGACACAAGCAGGCCAATCAGAGAGCAGATACAGGTTCCGGACAGGCAGATGCTTACTGCTTTTTTAAATTTATAACCGCTGCCCTGAAACAAAAACATGAGTATGAAATTTATGGAGACATACCATATGACAGGGCTTAAAGCAGAGAAAGCCATACCTGCCGGGGCATCGCCCCGCGCAGACAGGAGTATATACCAGCTATGGAGTGCCAGCAGTCCGCAAAACAGGGAAATGACCTTGTTTCCCCTGACATTGCAGGAACTTATATAAGTAATGTCTATGAGCATTAAAGAGGACAGGAACAAGGAGACAGCCCCCGTGGCGTTAAATGCCATATTCCGGTTTATATTCAGTCCCATATACATAATGAGCAAAATGGAATTTGCAAAAAGAAGAAGATCAAGTATCATATGCTTTTTCATATCCGGCCTCCTTTTTTCACGCTTTATTATACCATTTATTTGCGGGCATACAAGAAGAAATCCCTGCATAATCTCCAATTTGTTATAGAGGAGCGCAAAACCGCCGGGTATGACAGTACGGCGGTTTTGTACAGCTTCTATTTTGTCAGGGCGGCTTTACAACAGGCATGGACGGTAATATGGTAATAGCCCAGATAAATCAGGAATGTCAGCATAACGGCTGCCATTGCGGGCGCATACAGTAAAGGACTGTTTCCCAGAATATTCTGCATGAGGGCGGACTTGTATACCAGCGTACCGAAGACACAGTCTGCCAGTCCGAATAAAAATGGGATGCTGAAAAAAGCTGCCGTCTGCTTTTTGATGATTTTTTTTATCCTCTTATCCGTATAACCCATTTTCCAAAGAATTTCATAGTCGGATTTCGAGTCGGTTACGGCTGAAACATTATTAAAGTAAAGGATGCTTCCGGCAGCGATGAAGAACAGTACCACAAGAAAGCCGATCAGCAGGAAGGTGGAGCTGCTCAGGGAAAATATTTCGTGTACCCTGTGCGAGTTCCCCTGCAGGTATGGGCTTCCCGACAGATAGTCTGACAGAGCCTGAAACAGAGCCTCGTTATCCTCAATGGATTTTCCGTTTATGCTGAGGATTTTCACTGCAGGACCGGATTGCCCTGCTATCGTATGATATAAATCGTCACTTATAACTAAAGTACCGATGCTGTTTGCAAATGAAATGGGGTTATCCAGTGTGACCGAAGTTACAATAACCGGTATTTCCTCATTACCTATGAGCAGTGGATAAACACTGTCTGCTTCATTATTGTCAGGCTCTGGCTGGTACTTGATCAAAATACACTCATCTTTATTTAATGAGGCAAGATGTTCCAGCACTTTTGTCCGTCCCTGCGCTTCCAAAAGGGCTTTATAAGCTGAATACGGGATACATTCAAATCCTGCCTCCCGCAGAATTTTTTCGTTATCCGCATCCCCTTTGGAAGTTCCGATGCCGTACTCCATAGGGAGTTGTTCCGCAGTAGAGGTGACCTTATAAATATCGGTCTGCAGGAATATGACATCCGCCTCTGATGAATAGGCGTTTACAATCTCTTTGATTGCAGTTATTTCATTTTCATCTTCAATCCTGCATTCTATTTCCGATGGCGCCATACGGGATACCGCGGCGATTGGATAGTATAACGTCAGGGCCATAACGCTTGAAACGGTCAAGGTTGCGGCTGACAATAAGGTAAGCATGATCAGTGTCCTGGAGTTTGAACGGATGCGGTATATAAACCCGGGCGCGGTGATGATTTTTGTTTCCGTGTAAAATTTTCGTTTGTTTTTCTTCCCTGCCTGTACCGCAAAGGGAAGAGAGGATGCGATAAAAAGCACTGTTCCTGAAAGGATGAGTGCAAATGTCAGCATGGCAACCGGATAAAACCCCACTGTAAGCCATAAAGACTTCTCACCTCGTAATATATCGAGTGCAAGGCAGTATCCTGAAATAACAGCCAAAAATCCAATGACAGACGGGACAGCATGGAACTTCATCCTTTTTTCTGCGCTCTTATCATATCTCACTAAATCCATAAGTGATGTCCTGAAAAGGAATCTGCTATTGGACAGGGCTAATACTATGACAACAGCGAAAATGAAGCAGGTCGTTTTCATAATGGCATTCGGGTTGAAAAAGGGTATTTCTGAATGATTGACCGCCAGATCCAGTAGTTTTGTAATGCCAAAGACAATCCCCTTGTGGAAAAAACTGCCCAGAAGTATCCCGGTGATAAAAGCGCCGGAACAGGTGAGTAGATTCTCTGTTATGAGCAGGGAGAGTATTGTGGATTTTCTGTATCCTAATAAGGCGTAAATACCGAGTTCTTTTGTACGGCGGCGCAAAAAGAAGCGGTTTGAATATGACATATAGAAAACAACAAAAGCCATGAGGAATACGGAAATTGTGTTACACATCGTTTCAACCCGCCCGTCATTTGATATTTTTTCAAGCATGACTGTATTCATCGAGAATGAAGTGAATGCAAAAAAGATAGTGATCACAAACGAAACGGACAGTAGATAGAGGGCGTAAAATGTAAAATTAGTTTTCAGATTCTTAAGCGCCATAGATAAATTATGCATGTATCTCCACCTCCTATCTTTCTATGTCCAATTTTGCCACTTCACGTGCAATGAGATCATAGAATGTACGCCTGTCATCATTCTGTTTGAACAGCTCCCGTATAATGCGCCCGTCTTTAAAGATCAAAATACGGTCAGCGAAACTTGCGGCATAGGTATCGTGCGTGACCATCAAAATAGTGGTGTGGAGTTCTTCATTTGATTCTTTCAGGGTATTTAATAAATCTGTTGCAGAACTGGAGTCCAGCGCCCCCGTTGGCTCATCGGCAAATAGAATACTTGGCCGTTTTACAATGGCCCGTAAAGCCGAAGCCCGCTGTCTCTGACCGCCCGAAAGCTCGTTTGGATATTTATTAAGCTGTGCATCAATGCCAAATACTTCCGCCAGACTTTTGATCATGTTCTCTATTTTTTGGGGTGGGAGCTTCTGTAAAGTAAGGGGGACAGCAATATTTTCAAAAATAGTAAGGCTGTCAAGCAGGAGATATTCCTGAAAAATAAATCCCAGCTTATCCCTGCGGAAATCCGCCGCGCCTGAATCGGACAGGTTCTTAATGTTGACGCCGTCTATTGTGATACTGCCGCCTGTGGGGGTATCAATAGTGGAAAGGACGTTAAGCAGTGTAGTCTTCCCGGAACCCGAAGCGCCCATGATAGCAATAAATTCACTTTTCGATACACTGAATGATACTTTGTTAAGGCTTGGGTGCTGTGCCTTGGCATAAATTTTTGTTACTTCTTTTGCTTCCAATAATGCAGACATATGAAATACTCCTTTGCGTTTGATAGTAATATTGTACTTTTTGGGACTTGAAATGAAATGAGTAAAACAGGCAATTATTTTTGCGTGATTTACTCATAGAAATTGAAATGAACAAATTACAGATGAATTCAAAACGATTGTATCAATTTTGATAGCTTGCATAAATCACACAGAAATAGTAACCGCCCCAGGCCAAAGGATGCGGTTACTTTTTGTTTGAGTAATTATATCCGAGGCTGACCGTCTGTCGGCAGTACCTCACCCGCGGATGTCAAACACCGAGGCGCTTTTACTGACAAAAGAAGGAACTGGCAAACCGAGATTGCTTTTGCAGACTTTGAATGATATAGTAAAAAACGATGGGCGTATCTGTTCAATGTAGGGAGCAGCGAATTATGATTATAGAAATGCAGGTGTTGATATGAATGAAAATATTTTAATAGTCGATGATGAAAAGGAAATAGCAGATTTGATTGAGGTCTATCTGAGAAACGATGGCTATACGGTATATAAGTTTTACAATGGAATGGATGCTTTGAAATGTATCGAAGAAACAGAGCTTGATTTAGCCATTATAGACGTGATGCTGCCTGACATAGATGGTTTCCATATTTGCCGGAAAATCAGGGAAAAGTTTTATTATCCCATAATAATTCTTACAGCGAAAACAGAGGATGGGGATAAGATATTGGGGCTGACGATAGGGGCTGATGATTATATAACAAAGCCGTTTAATCCATTAGAAGTAGCAGCCAGAGTGAAAACGCAGTTGAGGCGGTATATGCGATATAATAATCTTGCCGGGAAAAAAACTGCTGAAACCAGCGAATACGACATCCGGGGATTGATAATTAACAGGGATACCCATAAGTGTTATCTGTATGGAAAAGAATTGCAGCTTACGCCTATTGAGTTTAGGATTCTATGGTATCTATGTGAACACCAGGGCATGGTAGTTCCGTCAGAGGAATTATTCGAGGCGGTATGGGGTGAAAAATTCTTGAATAATAACAATACGGTCATGGCTCATATAGGACGTTTGCGGGAAAAGATGAACGAATCGGCAAAGAAACCGAAATTTATAGTAAATGTGTGGGGAGTTGGATATACCATTGAAAAATAGAGCATTGAGAAAAACAGATGATTTCAGGCAGTTTAAGGCAAAGATTTTTTCCCGTACAATATTGATGGTCACTATTGCAGTCGGCTGCATTTTCCTGCTGTATTCCCTTGTTTTAAAAGGCAGGTTTGCGGATTGGATTGTGGCAGCAAACCAAAAGATTTTTGGACTGGATTATGATGCGGCAAGAACTTTGTATCAATGGACGTTCCGAAACCATGTAGAACTGGTATTTGTTATTGGGATGGCGCTGGTGTTTTTTATCACATTCCGTATCTATTTAAACTGGTTTGTAAAATATTTTATGGAGATTAATCATGGGATTGATGATATAGGAAGGGAAAGCATAGGGGAGGTATCCCTGCCACCAGAACTGTCTGCTACAGAAAAGAAGATAAATACAGTAAAGCATACCCTTGAAAAACAGAAACTCGATATGAAGCTGACAGAGCAGCGGAAAAATGATATGGTGATGTACCTGGCGCATGATTTAAAAACTCCCCTTGCTTCCGTCATAGGCTATCTGAATCTGCTGCGTGATGAAAAGCAGATATCTGAGGAACTGAGGGAAAAATATCTTTCTGTTTCATTGGATAAGGCAGAGCGCCTTGAAGACCTGATTAATGAGTTTTTTGAAATAGCAAAGTTCAGCTTGTCGAATATAACGCTGCAATACAGCAGAATCAGCCTGGTGCGCCTGCTTGAAATGCTTCTATATGAATTTCAGCCAATGCTCCATGAGAAGAACCTGAACTGTAACCTTATGGTTCCAGAGGATATTATAATAAGGTGTGATGCGAATAAGATTCAGCGTGTATTTGACAATATCCTGAAAAATGCGGTTATCTACAGTTTTGAGGACACTGATATAGACATTGCAGTTGCCGGACAGGGCGAAGTCGTAGAGATTACATTTACAAATCGCGGCGATTCCATTTCGGAGGAAAAACTCGAACGAATATTTGAACAGTTCTACAGACTTGATTCTTCCAGAAGTACAAGCAGCGGCGGAGCAGGTCTGGGTCTTGCCATAGCAAAGCAGATCATTGAGCTTCATAATGGAACAATCATGGCAAGAAGTGAAAACGAGATGGTTGAATTTAAAGTCACATTACCGGTATCGTAGGTAAATCGTAAGAAATTCCGTAGAAAATCGGAAGAATACTTTGTGTGTAAACAAATAAACCGCACCCCTGTTATTGGTATAATAAATGAAAACAGCGGATTTAATATGCAATACCAGATAAACGGGGTTTGCAACCTGAAGCTCGCTGCCAAAACAATTCACCGGGTTGTTATCGGGCCGGATGAAACGCCGTACTTGGTATAGAAGAACTGACTGTCGGAAAGGTTGACGAAATCGAGCTGTCGGGAGTCTTTCCCGGAAATGCTGGACAGGCTGTTAGGTTTCTATTTGTAATGAGAAGGAGAGAATTATGAGTATCAGGAGAAGAATTATTGATTATTCAAGAGGAAATAATCTGCGCCATTTTTGGCGGTTGTACAAAATGCAGAAAAAGACGGGCGAAGGGTTCCTGCATGATATCCTCACATTTATGATGAGCCGGTGTGCACACCGGCATGGGGGATATATCGGTCCGGATACGGTAATAAAAGGCAGCCTGACACTTCCGCATGGACTGCATGGGATTTTTATTTCAAGATATGCCAAGATTGGGGAAAACTGCCGGATATATCAGAATGTAACGATTGGCGAAGTGAATAAGAAAGCTCCAGTCATAGGGGATAATTGTTTGATTGGTGCAGGTGCAGTCATTATTGGGGGAGTAAAAATCGGCAGTAATGTAAAGGTAGGTGCAGGTGCAGTAGTAAGCACGGATATTCCGGACGGATGCACAGTTGTTTCGCAGCCAGTACGCATAATAGGAGAAAAGCAGGAAAATGAGAAAAGCAGCATTTGAGACAGGACGTGCATGGATAGAGGTAAATGCAGAGAATCTGCATCATAATGCAGAAACCCTGAAAAGGACCATTCAGCCGGCCCACAGGGATAGGGGTTACCGTTCACTCCGTGACAGGTAACCGCCGCTTTCCATTAAGGCATTTCTGTGTTTCCATGAAATTGACTTTGGGGTTTTGGTGTGGTAAACTAAAGTGGAACGGAAGGTTTGGAAAAGGCGGACGGTAAGATGGAAATTCATGAAAGTACTTATATTGCGGAAGGCGCGGTAGTCCTTGGGGACGTGAAAACGGGAGCGGACAGCAGCATATGGTTTCATGCCACGGTAAGGGCGGACCGGGAGAAGATTACCATTGGCGAAGGCAGCAATATCCAGGATAATGCGGTGGTGCATGTGGATCAGGGATTTCCGGTTTCCATTGGGAACGGTGTGACCATTGGACACGGCGCCATTATTCATGGGTGCTCCATCGGAGATTATGCGCTTGTGGGGATGGGCGCCATCATATTAAACGGGGCAAGGATTGGGAAGGAATGCATTGTGGGCGCCGGGGCGCTGGTGCCGCAGAATATGCTGGTGCCGGACCGCTCTTTGGTAATTGGCTGCCCGTGCAGGATTGTGCGCCAGGTGACGGAACAGGAAGCGGAGGATAACCGCCGCAATGCCGCCGGATATGCACAGGAAGGCAAACATTATAAGGAAGGCAGCATATAGATATAACAGAAAGGAAGGGATGCAGCGATGGATTTTTTTGAAAAAGTGGGAGAAACCATTACGGCGAAGGGAAGGGAAGTAAGCGGTAAGGCAAAAGATATGGCGGAGATTGCCGGTATCAGGAATCAAATTGCTGCCTGCGAGGAAGTGATCAGGAAGAATTACCTGGAAATCGGACGGCGTTATTACGAGCAGTTTAAGGATGCGGAAGATAATGCGTTTGCGGAACAGTGTACCGCGATAACCAACGCGAAGAACGGTGTGGATGCCCTGGAGGATAAAATCAGGGAGATTAAAGGAATCTGACCCGGGCCCCTCAAAGCAGGCGGGGTGATAGACGGAACCTGCTTTGGGGGGAAGCCGTTGTGAAGGATTGATTTTGCGGAACCTTTTTGTCTGTCATTTGCCCATATGTTCCATGGAGAAATATCCGTGTAATTTACTATAATGTCATTTTTTCATTCGGTCAGCATTTCAAATAGCTGTTCCCTGTATTCATTCGTTAATTCTGTAAGTTCAAGATTCATTTTATTTTTCCTATTATATAGTCAGGTAATTCAGCGCCCCCGGCGGGGTTCCCGTGCCTTTTTCCAAAAGGGAAATCAGCCCCTGCAGGGTTTCCTCAATTTCTTCCCCGGAAGACGGGACAAGGGTATTGTCCAGTTTCACGGTGAGGACGATTAAGACGATTTCTGCCAAAGCGGCGGGGTAATCGAAACGGATGTCGTTGCTTTCGATGCCCTGCCGGATGATTTCCGTCAGTTCCGGTTTCAGTTCGGAAATCAAGTGGCTCATATATTTTTGGTGGAGGAAGGACTTTTCCCTGATGTCCGCAGGAACCGTATCCCCCTGTTTTAAAAATTCCGAGGAGGAAAAGGTACACGCCTGGAAAATCATCGCCATGCGGGTAAATGGGGATATGTCGGTCTGGGCGGCAAGGTTTTTTGCCGTTTCCAGGGGTTTTTGGTAATTGCGCTGGATGAGCGCCTCGAAAATGGCGTCCTTGGAAGGAAAATAATAGTAGATGCTGCCTTTTCCCATGCCCGCAGCCTGTGCAATTTCGCTGACGGAAATCGTCTGTAATTTCTTGTTGACCAGCAGTTCCTGAAGTGCATCCAAAATTTTCTCGTATTTTAACTGGTTCGACATAAGTACCGCCTTCCTGTCCCGTGTTTGCCGGGGTGGTCCGGAATTTCCGGATAGTTGTGTTATAGTATACCACAACCGAAGGCGGGATAACAATGGGAAATGTTATGGAAATGCGGAAAAAGAAAAAGGAAAATTTATGGGAAATACTATTGACCGCTGGTCGAAAAAATGGTACTTTTAATTAAAAGGAAATCGACCGGCGGTCGAAACATAAACCGGTGGCATATGCGGGGAAAAGGAAAGCCTGTATATGCCGGCAGGAATCAGGCCAAAGGCG
Source organism: uncultured Kineothrix sp. (assembly GCA_910587275.1). Classification (GTDB taxonomy): domain Bacteria; phylum Bacillota; class Clostridia; order Lachnospirales; family Lachnospiraceae; genus Kineothrix. Next base: position 8,613 of record CAJUMD010000044.1, on the reverse strand, counting down.
TGGGAAAAACAGGAGGATAATTGGTTATGAAGTATGCGGAATTTTTTTCGATGATAAAAGGTCAGTTCATGGGGGCGGATGTCAGTGACGTTACGGAGCATCTTGCGTACCAGTTTAATATCATCGGGGAGGCGGAAGGCATTTTTTATGTGGAAGTGAAGAACGGGGAACTTTTTGTGGAACCTTATGAATATTTTGACAGGGATGCAATTTTTATTTGCGAAGCGGATACGCTGATGAAGATTGCGGACGGCAAGCTGGACCCAATCCTTGCCGTAACGCTCCAAAAGCTGCGCGTGGAAGGGAATATTGATAAGGCGTTAAAATTCAAGGAACTGGTGGAAAAGAAGAAAAGCAAAAAGAAAGAAGAAATAAAGAAGAAAAAAGCAGGCACACAAAGCATATGAATCTGAGGTATCAGAAAATCTGAAACAGGAAATAAAAGAAGGGAGAAACCATGGGTAAGTTCATGAAGGGAGCAGCGTTTGCCTTGGGGCTGCTGACGGTAGCGGAAGCAGGGGGAGCGGCGTATTTTTACCGCCGGACGATGAAGCGCAATAAGGCAAAGGTGGAACGTACCGTAAAGATGTCGGGGACGGACTGGGAGCAGTACCGGCCGTTTATAGGGGAAAGGAAGGAGTTTATGCTGGCACAGCCCCATGAAGACGTGTATGTCCGTTCGGAAGACGGTCTGAAACTCCATGCCACCTATTTCCCCAACGGGGAAACCGACAAGGCGGTGATTTGTTTCCACGGTTATACCAGCCAGGGGATGAGCGATTACATAGGACTATCCGGTTATTATTTAAGGAACGGGTACCGGATGCTGTTGGTTGATGCGCGGGCACATGGGGAAAGTGAAGGGGAATACATCGGTTTTGGCTGTTTGGACCGTTATGACGCACGGGTATGGATTCAATGGATGATAGAGGAATGCGGGGAAGATATACAGCTTCTCCTTCACGGGACCTCCATGGGAGGCGCTACCGTCCTGATGACCGGCGGGCTGGAGCTGCCGGGACAGGTGAAGGGAATTGTTTCCGACTGCGGTTTTACATCCCCGAAAGAAGTGTTTACCCATGTCCTCCATTCCATGTACCACCTTCCGGCATTTCCGATGATTCAGATTGCGGATGCGGTGAACCGGAAGAAGGCGGGGTACGGACTGGACGAATGCAACGCGAAGCGGGAAGCGGCGAACATACAGGTGCCGGTACTGTTAATCCACGGGGACGCGGACGGTTTCGTACCCTGCGGCATGTGCCGGGAAATCCATGAAAACTGTAAGGATGCGAAACAGTTAATCGTAGAAGGTGCGGGACACGCGGAAAGCTATTACAAGGATACCGAAGCCTATGAAAAGGCTTTGGACGATTTTGTGGGAGGAATCATAAAATGATGAAGACAAGAAAAGGATACCAGGTATATCCGTTGACCGTGGCGCAGAAATTCCACTTTTTTTACCAAAAGGCATGTCCGAAGAAACAGGTGGTCAATGTGGGAACCAGCCTTACCATCGAAACGGAGCTGGACTGGGAGGTATTGAAACAGTGCATTTACAAAGCCTATGAACGCTGTGAGTCCATGCGGCTGCGCTTTGCCCTGGATAAAGAAGGGGAATGCTACCAGTATGTGGTGGATAAGGAAGAACGGGATATTGAATTTGTGGATTTTAGCGGAAAGACCATGGAAGAAGCGGAAAGCGTGATGCGCGGATGGACGGAAGTGCCGTTCCAACTGGAAGACTCCCCGATGAACCGCATCGTCATGATTCGTACGCCGGACGGCTACAACGGCATTTACCTTTTGGTGGACCATCTGACCATGGATGCCCAGTCGTTAATCTGTTTCATGAAGGATATTATCGAGTTGTACTGTAATACCCTGTTTGAAGATATCCCTTACCCGAAGGACATGGCTTCCTATTTGGAGCAGGTGAAAAAAGACCTTGCCTATGAGGCGGGGTGCAAGGCAAAGGACAGGGATGCGGAGTTTTTCCAAAAATTAATCGAAAGTTCCGAACCCATTTACAACGGAATCGACGGTCCGGGGAAACTGGAGGAAGAAAAGAAGAAGACGGGGAACCCGCAGCAGCGTGCGGCGGTCAATGCGACGGATTGCGTGGATTCCGCTTTGGATATTTTCCATTTGGAGGAGGAGCCGACAAGGCGGCTGATGGATTTCTGTGAAAAATACCATGTGTCTTTGGTATGCCTTCTGCTCATGGGGCTGCGCACCTATTTCCAGAAAATGAACGGAAACGGGGATGTTTCGATTAATACGGCGATTGCAAGAAGGGCAACATTGATGGAAAAGAAATCGGGCGGGACGAGAATCCATTCTTTTCCGTTCCGTACGGTGATGGCGGAGGAGAAGACCTTTTTGGAGGGCGTGTACGAAATCCGGGATAAACAGAACGAAATGTTCCGCCATGCCAACTATAATCCGGTGTCCTATTTTGCTTACCGGGGCAAATTATACAAAAACCAGAACGGACAGACTTACGAGCCCATGTCATTGACCTACCAGCCGTTAACACTGCGGGAAAAGGGTTTGGATAAGCTGGGTGGCATTAAATATAAGACAAAGTGGTATCCCAACGGGGCAACTACACAGGCGATGTACCTGACGGTGATGCACCGGCCGGACGACAACGGGCTGGACTTTAATTTCGAGCACCAGGTAAAGGCAGTGTCAAAGGAACAGTTGGAATATATGTATTACTATCTTTGCAAGATTATGTTTAAGGGAGCGGAAAATCCGGATTTGTCTATCGGGGAAATCATCAAACTGATTTAGCCTGCGGACAGGGGAATATGTCTGCGGCAGGGATGCGGTCGGAATAAGGAATATGACAGGGAAAAGGAGAAGCGTTATGTTTGGAGAACTTGTGGAAGTCATTTGTAATTATGTGGAAGTGGAACCGGAAGCCGTAAAGCCAGAGTCCCGGTTTATGGAGGATTTGGGATTTACTTCTTTTGATTTTATGAGTATGCTCGGTGAACTGGAAGACCGGTTTGACGTGGAAGTGGAGGAGCAGGAAGCGGCACAAATCCGTACCGTTGGGGAAGCCGTGGAATATTTGGAAAAACTGTCCGCACAGTAATCCTGTGCAGAAATGAGGGAGAATATGGTTTGCAGTACAATTCGTGAAATTCTGGTACATACGCAGCAGCGTTACGGGGCGGAAGATGCTATCCGTTATAAAGTAAAAAAAGATACGGTGGAAGCGAAAACCTATAACCAGTTAAAGGAAGACAGCGAGAGCTTTTCCCGTGTGCTGGAAGCGCTTGGTGAAAAAGGCAGCCATATTGCCGTGATTGGCGCTACATCTTATAGCTGGCTGGTGGCTTATTTTGGAACGGTAAACAGCGGGAGCGTGGCGGTTCCGCTGGATGCGGCGCTTCCGGCAGAGGAAGTGTGCGAGCTGCTCGACCGGGCGGATGTAACGGTGCTGGTTGCGGATGAAATCCGCAGGGATGTAATGGAAATCGTAAAGGACAGGTGTCCGAAATTAAAACACCTGATTTCCATGCAGAAGGAAGCCGGTGACGATGCGGCGCTGTCCCTGTGGCAGCTTGTGGAGGAGAACAGGGGGGCATTTGATTTTGTTCCCGATGCGGACGCGCTTTGTACGATTATGTTTACGTCCGGCACCACGGGAAAGAGCAAGGGCGTTATGCTGACCCAGCGCAACATGGCGGAAAATGCCACCTGTCTGGACATGAAGATTCCCGAACGGACGGTAATTATGTCCGTACTGCCCATCCACCATGCGTACTGCCTGAGCATGGATATCCTGAAAGGAATTTCTTTGGGAAGCATCATCTGCATCAACGATTCCCTGCTGCGGGTGGCGAAGAACATTAAACTGTTCCAGCCAAACATGATTCTGATGGTGCCGTTAATGATTGAGACGATGGCGAAGAAGCTGGAGGAGAGCGCATGGCTTCCGGCAGCAGTGGTGAAGGCAAAAGTATTCGGCAAGCAGTTCCATACGATATGCAGCGGCGGGGCATATTTAAATCCGGCATACATCGATATGTTCGCCCGTTACGGCATTACAATCCAGCAGGGATACGGGATGACGGAGTGCGCGCCGGTCATCAGTACGAATCTGAGCTGGAATATCCGCAAGGATTCCGTGGGACAGCTTCTCCCCAACTGTGAAGCGAAAACCGTGGACGAGGAGCTTTGGGTGCGTGGCAGCAGTGTCATGATGGGATATTACAAAATGCCGGAAGAAACCGCCATGACACTGGAAGACGGCTGGTTAAAAACCGGCGATTTGGGATATGCCGACGCGGACGGGTTTGTTTACCTGACCGGAAGGAAGAAGAATCTGATCATTACGAAAAACGGGGAGAACGTGTCCCCGGAAGAACTGGAAAATAAGATTGGGGAACAGCGCCTGGTTCAGGAAGTCCTTGTGCGGGAGAGTGAAGGTATCATCGAAGCAGAGATTTTCCCCGATTACGATTATGCCAAAAAGAAGAAAGTAGGCGATATCCGGGCTGCCCTGCAGGAGATTATCGACCGGTATAACCAGGGGGCGCCTGCTTATAAGAAGATTTACGGGTTAAAAGTGAGGGAGACGGAGTTTGAGAAAACGCCGTCCAAGAAGATTAAGAGATATTAAGAATAGAGAGTGTTTGACGGAAAACCTGCTTTCAGAGTCCATTCAGCATGTGTGTGGACATCAGGCAGGTTTCTCTGTTTGTAAAATAAATGTTTCGGTTTTTCATGTCTATTTCGCTTATGTTATTTTTCCTCCTTGTAAATTATCCGGCAGTTTTATATGATAGTTATGGATACGTTTTAAGACAGGGTAGAGGGAGGTTGCCATGGAAAGGAAAACCGAAACAGGAACAGATGCCGGAACAGGAACAGACATTGGAGACAAAATCATATTGAACGCAAACACGCAGGTAACCGGAGCGCAGACTGCGGCAGTCAGGGATGCCGCCAAAAACCTGCACAGGGATATCCGAAAGGCATTTTGCAGGACGCAGCAGCCGGGGTGCCAGGTCCGGCTGGAAAATGGGAAAACGGAGAAGGAATGCTTTTGGATTGGGGTAAGGGAAGGCGCTTTGGTGATACAGGCGTCGGACGAACTTGGATTTATTTATGGAATCTATGAAATCAGCAGGACATTTTTAGGTGTTCCTGCTTTTTGGTTTTGGAATGACCAGGAACCGCAGCACAGGGAAGAAGTGCGGATTCCCGACGGGTACCAATTCCGCTCCAAACCGTTCCGGGTCAAATACAGGAGATGGTTTGTCAATGACGAAGTCCTGCTCCATACATGGATGGTGGACAGGGAGAAAGACAAGCCCTGGGAAATGGTATTTGAGGCGTTGTTAAGGTGCGGCGGAAACATGGTGATTCCGGGCACGGATAGGAATGCCAGGAAATATGCGGCTTTGGCTTCCGGGATGGGACTGTTTATTACCCACCATCATGCGGAGCCGCTGGGAGCGGACATGTTTGCCAGGGTATATCCGGACCTGATTCCCTCTTATGATGAATATCCCGAAAAATTCCACGGATTGTGGAAGGATGCGCTGGAGAGGCAAAAGAACGAAAAAGTCATATGGAATCTGGGGTTCCGCGGACAGGGGGATAAGCCGTTTTGGGCGGACGATGCAAGATACCAATCGGACGGGGAACGCGGGAAATTAATGGGCGCACTGATTAAAAAGCAGTATGATTATGTAAAAGGGATGGATGCGGATGCCGTATGCTGTACCAACCTTTACGGGGAAGTCATGGATTTGTATCAAAAGGGCTGTCTGCATCTGCCGGATGACGTGATGAAAATATGGGCGGATAACGGCTACGGAAAGATGGTCAGCAGACGGCAGGGCAACAGGAATCCAAGGATTTGCGCGCTTCCCGAAAAGAAAGAGGAAGCAAACGGCATTTATTACCATGTGTCCTTTTATGATTTACAGGCGGCAAACCATATTACCATGCTGCAAAACGCCCCGGAATTTGTAAAAAAGGAGCTTGAACAGGTGTTGGAAAGGGGCGGTGATGATTTTTGGCTCATCAATTGTTCCAATGTCAAACCGCATGTTTATTATCTGGATTTCATCGCGCAGTTATGGCGGGACGGTGATATTGACTTAGAGCGGCACAGAAAAGGGTATGTGGAAAAATACTATGGTTTGGAGGAAGCCGGACAGATTGCGGAGCGTTTGAAGGAATATCCCCTGTACGCAGCAGCTTATGGAAAAGAGGAAGACGAACATGCGGGAGTCTGCTGGATGGTTTGGAAGGAAATTACCAGGGTGCATTTTACCGGGCGGGAAAGGCGCGGAAGGAGTATTTAAAAGCGGACAGCGCCCTGCGTGAGCGGGAACACGGAAAGTGGCAGGGCTTTTACGGGAACGAATGCCTGACGGATATCAAGCAGACGGCATGGGTGCTGCAGGGACTTATGGCTTATCTGCGGGCGCTGGGCGATGGACCGCATTATTACCGGTGGCAGAGGGAATATCTGTATGCGGAAAAGGACCGGCGGGTCATGCTGATTATGAACATGGAAAACCATCTGCGGGATGAGGAATTGTTCGCATTGATGGAAGCGAAGCTGGAAGGCTGAAAATACTTAGGGTAAAATGAAAACAGCGGCGCCTGAGCCGGAAGCCGCGGATACGCCAAAAACAGGAGGTTAGGCTATGGAAATGACATTAAGGTGGTATGGGACAGATTTTGATACGGTAACTTTAAACCAAATCCGGCAGATACCGGGCGTGACAGGCGTGATTACCACGCTTTACGACACAAAGCCGGGGGAAGTCTGGAGCCGTGAAAGGATACGCGGCATGATTGGGGAAGTGGAAGCCGCCGGGCTGCATGTCTCCGGGATAGAGAGCGTGAACGTGCATGACGCAATCAAAGCCGGGCTGCCGGAGCGGATGGAACGGGTGAAAGAACTGTTTGCCCTGTACCGGGATGTGGATGACGAAAAACTGTTTGCGAACTTAAAGTATTTTCTGGAAAAGATTATGCCGGTTTGTGACCGGTATGACATTCATATGGCGATTCACCCGGACGATCCTGCCTGGAGCGTGTTTGGACTGCCGCGAATCATAATCAATAAAGAGAATATCCTGCGTATGATGCACATGGTTGACAATCCGCATAACGGTGTGACATTTTGCTCCGGCTCTTACGGAACCAACAGGGATAATGATTTACCGGATATGATCCGTTCCCTAAAAGGAAGAATCCATTTTGCCCATGTGCGCAACCTGAAATTTAACTCGCCTACGGATTTTGAGGAAGCGGCGCATCTGTCCGGTGACGGGGATTTTGATATGTACGCGATTATGAAGGCACTGTATGAGACCGGTTTTGAAGGACCAATCCGTCCGGACCACGGGCGCATGATTTGGGACGAGACGGCAATGCCCGGATACGGGCTGCACGACCGTGCGCTGGGAGCGGCATACCTGAACGGTCTGTGGGAAGCCATTGAAAAGTCTGCAAAAGAAAATGGTTAAAGGAGAATTATCAAAGGAAAATTACCAAAAGGAAAACCGGTAAAAAATTCGGTAAAATCGGATGAAAGAATAAGGAGGCAGAAGAAGTGAAAATAAATTTACACGGTATTTCCGGTGAAGGGAACCGGAAGGAGTGGGAAGAAAAGGGGTATTCCCTGCCCCGGTACGACGTGGCGCAGGTGGCTAAGGCCACAAGGGAAAATCCTTTTTGGGTTCATTTCGGCGCCGGTAATTTATTCCGTGCATTCCATGCGGTTATCGCACAGAACCTGCTGGATGCCGGAGTGCTGGAGCGGGGAATCCTCGTGGCGGAAGGATTTGATTATGAAATTACCGAAAAGATGTATGCGCCCCATGACAATCTCGGCATTGCCGTGACCTTAAAGGCAGACGGAACCATCGGCAAAAAAGTGGTGGGAAGCGTCGGGGAAGCCCTGCCGTTGGATTCCGCGGATAAACCGGCATTTGCGCGGTTAAAAGAAATTTTTGCCAGGGATTCCCTTCAGATGGCGACGTTTACCATCACGGAAAAAGGTTACAGCCTGACCGGCGCAACGGGGGAACCGCTGCCGGACGTGGCGGCGGATTTTGCGGCAGGACCGGAAAAACCGGTAAGCTATATGGGGAAGGTATCCTCGCTGCTGTATGCCAGATATTGTGCGGGAGAAAAACCGCTTGCCATGGTCAGTACCGACAATTGTTCCCATAACGGGGATAAACTGTACGCGGCGGTGGCGGCATTTGCAGAAACATGGGTGAAAAATAAGAAAGCGGATGCAGGGTTTTTAAGATATATTGATTCCTGGAAAGTTTCGTTTCCGTGGAGCATGATTGATAAAATTACGCCGAGGCCGGATGAAGCGGTAGGGAAACTTCTGCTGGAAGACGGTGTGGAAGAACTGGACCCGGTGGTCACTTCAAAAAATACCTATGTGGCGCCGTTTGTGAATGCGGAGGAGACCGAATATCTGGTGATTGAGGATGATTTTCCAAACGGACGCCCAAGGCTGGAAGAAGGCGGAGTGATGTTCACGGACAGGGAAACGGTGGTAGTGTCAAGTAATCTATGAAAAACTGAGCCGAAAAAAAATAGGCTCAATTG
>CAJUMD010000043.1 GCA_910587275.1 uncultured Kineothrix sp. | reverse complement strand
TGATATTATATCACACTTTTCAAAATATGCACTATTTATTATTTGATGTACTAGGCACAGATCATCGCGGAGGAAAAAATGTCCGTTACTTTTTTGTAGGTACGGGCAACCCGGAAAATGCTTGGAGATTTACTTGGTTCGAGCTGAAAACGGGGAAAGAATATCCCATGGTTTTCTTGTACTATGCCCTGTTTGCAGACTATTGGCTGGAGGATGAGCCAAGTTATATGGGAAAGACGGAGACCGGTGAATAAGTCAGGGATGACTGTGTCGCCATGATTTACCGGTCGGCGGAGGGCAGATGCTATTTTATTGATGTGCCCAATGACATTCTGGCGGCAGCCCCGTCCTTTGCCGGGCGGATAGGATATATTTGCGAATATGGTGAAATGCAGTGAAAAAGCGGTTGTTTCAGGACTGCCGCCTTCACGATTTCACATATTGCCGTCCTGTAATCATCCATGTTATCAAGCATGGTAAGGTGACCGGCATTTTTTATTAAATAAAGATTTTTTTCCGGAGCCGTAATCTCCCCGAAATAGGAAGTGGCGATTTCAACCGGCGTCTGCTGGTCATTCTCACCGAGTACATAATATACCGGTACCTGATATTGTCTGCCTTTGTCCCGCAAATCATAGGACGTAAGTTCCCGCATTACCTGCATATTAAGCAGAAGACCCGTTAAAAACGGCAGAATGTCCGCTGCCCCCATAACCGGACAGTGCAGAAACATCTTTATCATGTCCATATCCATATCCATTGCCAAATGATACTTTCCCTGCAGTTTGCGGACCTGTCCCATTTTTCGGAAATATTTCATGTCAAAGGCGCCTGCTTCCGGATATTCGCCGATTTTCATCAGCTTTCTTTTATCCCTTTCCTTTCCGGATTCTTCTATGGCAGATTTCAATTTTTCAAAACCGGTGCGTTCATTTTCCATAAAACTAATGACCTGCCCGCATCCGATATAACATAGAGTATGCTCCGGATGTTCCAAGGCAAACATACTTCCCAAAACGCTGCCCCATGAATGGCCGATAATCCCTATTTTTTCTTTTTTGTATCTTTTTTTCAAATACTGTACGATTTCCAGTAAATCCTGCTTTAACAGTTCCGTGTCAGGTTTTGCTTTTTTGTTTTTCAGGAAGGTTTTTCCTGCTCCCCGCTGGTCGTAGTAGACAATATTATAATTCCGGGTTTTGTATTCTTCCAAAATATATGCCATCATAGTTTCCGACTGTCCCGGTCCTCCATGGATAAAAAGCAGTACAGGCGCCTCCTTTTTGAAAGGATAATGCAGAAGATACTGTTTGGTTCCGTTGATAGTTATATATTCTTCTTTATAATTTTTTTCTGTTTTTGGATGCTTTGTATACGGTCTTGCATTTTTTCTGCTTTGCATTTTTCTATTTTCCTTTCCTTTTTCCCTGTCTATTTTATTTCCGCGGGCAACGGGCCAAGCAGCAGCACTTATGCGGGTATTCGGCGATTGCCGTGAGGGTTGTTGACTCATTCCGCCCCAATCAGGTAATTGACCGTCTTGGCAAGCGTTTGGAACTGGATTTCGGGTTGAAACAGACCGGCGAATGGATTCCGTTCCTGTTTATAACAATTACTTACGATGCATTCTGCCTGAATTCCCGTATATGCAGCGGCAATAAACGACAGTAATTCTTCCACACCCACACGGGGATGGATTTTGCCCAGTGCTGCCTGCTGCGTAAAATATTCCATGGTACGTATGGTAAGGTATTCCTTATTCCCTGCTTCGGGAATATTTTTCAGGATTTTATCCACTCTGGCAGGGTTATTCATGGCAAGCACGGACAATTCAAAATCTATTTTTTCAATTCCCATCAATTCCCTTTTCATAAAATCCGCCAGCATGTCGAAAAGTAAACGGGTAATTTCCTTCGGAGACCGTTCCTCTGCCTGGGCTAATATTTCATTCGTTTTTTCTTTTAAATCCTCCTTTTTACGCAGATAAAGGATCAGGTCGCGGAAAATCTCGTCAATGTCCTTATAAAACCGGTATATACCGCCTTGGCTCAGCCCTGTTTTATTGATGATATCCTGCATTGTTACGGTACTTACGGTTTTCTCCAAACATACGGCATATGCCGCTTCCATGATTTTATGTTTCTTATTCCGCATATATTCTTCCGTTACTTTGGGCATTAGGTCTTTTATCTCCTTTCTGTTCAGACTGAAATCCATATGCCGCAATGATATGCAATAAAAAATGAATATAGTTTCATTTTAAATGATGCCATGATATATGTCAATAGCGTTTGCTGCTTTATGGCATCCGAATATAACATTTCAGGCTGAACCGTTACCCGGTAAGTCAGGAAGATAAAGGTAAAATGCCCGGATTTATGATAGGTAACGGGAAGAAAAGGCCGCGGAAATACGGCTGTTGACTCCTGTGGCGCCCATGGGTATAATGAAAAACAGGGTGAAGGGGTCAACCCGCTGCTTGCAGCGAGGTTGTTGATTATACGGAAATGAAACAGGAGGCGGAGCGAATGGAACTTTATGACGGAAGACCGGAAAATACAGAAGGAAGGCTTCCAAGGGAGGTGCGGACTTATGACTTTCTAGACGATATTGGGATAGAGTATAAGCGTACCGACCATGAACCGGCAGACAATATGGAAGCCTGTAACGAGATTGATGCCGTGCTTGGGGTCTTAATTTGTAAAAATCTGTTTCTTTGCAACAGACAGAAGACAAAGTTTTACCTGCTGATGATGCCGGGGGATAAGATGTTTAAGACGAAAGAACTTTCCGGACAGATAAATTCAACCAGACTGTCTTTTGCGGATCCGGAGGATTTGTTAAAATATTTGGACATAGAGCCGGGAGCGGTAAGTATTATGGGATTAATGAATGACAGGGAACATGCGGTGCAGCTTCTCATGGACGAGGATGTTCTGAAGGGAGAATATATCGGCTGCCATCCGTGTGTATGCACTTCCAGCCTTAAGATAAAAACTGCGGATTTAACAGGAAAATTTTTACCGGCATCGGGGCATGATTACAAAACCGTCTGCCTGACCGGGGAGGATTAAGAGCGGTTTGTCCAAAAAACAAATAAAATTTGCAGCCATGCGATGATAGGATTTCCCTTAAGTAGACAAGGTAAATAACCAAAATCTATTTAAGGGATTTTTATGTCAAAAGCCGAATGACACACCGGGAATTTCCGCAGGGCTTTCTAACCCGCTTTTCCGTTTGGCAAGTCCGCTGCAGACGGAACCGTTACGATTTCCATGGAAAAATGTGAAAACCGGTTGACAGGAAAAACGATATGCTTTATAGTAAGGAAATAGAACATTTGTTCTTTGGAAAAATATGCGTGGAATTGATGCGCGGAAGCGGGTGAAGTATGGGATTCATTCAGATTTTTTGGGACAGGCGGGAGTTCTTTCTTGTCTGCCTGCTGGAGCATATGAGGATATCGTTGACGGCAGTGGTCTGTGCGGGGATGATCGGGATTCTGACAGGGATATTTATCAGCGGGAGGAAAAAGGCGGCGGCAGTGGTATTGGGAATCATCAACGTGATATATACGGTGCCGTCCATTTCCCTTTTCGGATTTTTAATCCCGTTTACGGGAATCGGGAACCAGACGGCAGTGATTGCGCTGACTGTTTACGGACTGCTTCCCATTGTGAGGAATACCTATACGGGGCTTGTAAACGTGGATGCCGGTATTTTGGAGGTGGCGCAGGGGCTTGGGGCGGATGGGAGGCAGTCGCTGTTTCGGATACGGCTTCCGCTGGCGCTTCCGGTCATTATCAGCGGGTTCCGAAATATGGTGGTCATGATTATCGCCATGGGCGGTATCGCTTCCTTTATCGGTGCGGGCGGTTTAGGGGCGGCAATTTACAGGGGCATTACTACGTATAATATGACGTTGACGGCAGCAGGCTCCCTACTGATTGCGCTGCTCGCCCTGTTGAGCGACTGGCTGCTTTCCAAGGTGGAGAAAGCGGTAAACAGGAGGTATGGCATTGGATAAGGCGGAACATGCGGCGGAAAACGGGATGGAAATGAAAAAGGAAAATGAAAACAAAAATAAAAACGATATAATAATAGAAATAAAGGATTGCTCCGCCGGTTACGGTGCAAACAGGGTATTAAGCCACGTTTCGCTGATCGTAAGGAAAGGGGAATTCCTCGTGTTCATAGGACCGTCGGGCTGTGGTAAAACCACGCTGTTAAAGATGATGAACGGGCTGGTGGTTCCCACGGAAGGGGAAGTGCTTATAAAAGGGGAGCGGCTGTCAGAGTGTGATTTGGTTGCCGCACGCAGGCGGATCGGTTATGCAGTACAGGGAGCCAGGCTGTTTCCGCACATGACGGTGGAAGACAATATCTGTTATGTCCCGGCGCTGGAACGGAAGATGGCGAAAGAGGAAAAGAAGGAACTGACCCGTAAAATGTTGGATATGGTGCAGCTTCCGCCTGAACTGGCGGGGCGGTTCCCCAAACAGTTATCGGGCGGGCAGCAGCAACGGGTGGGGATTGCAAGGGCAATGGCGGCGCAGCCGGAAATTCTGCTGATGGACGAGCCTTTCGGTGCGGTGGATGAAATCACGAGAAAGGGGCTGCAGGAGGAATTGCGGGCATTGCAGGGAAAAACCGGGGTTACGGTTGTGTTTATTACCCATGATATCGGGGAAGCCTTTCTGTTGGGAAGCCGTATTTTGGTTATGAAAGACGGCGGTATTTTGCAGGAAGGGACGAAAGAGGAATTGATGGGGAACCCAAAGGACGGGTTTGTGAAGCGGCTTCTAGAGCGTATTTGAAAATTGTTTTTTGGCAGATGCCAGAGCCTGTTTGAAAATTCATTCCTGCAATCTGTCGCCTCACTTTACGTCATATTGGGACAACATCTTGCAGAAAGCAATTTTCAAACACGCTCCAGGAATGATTGTTCAAACACGCTTTGGTGCGTAAGGGTACGTGAAGGCGTGTCCGTAGTTTGTGGAAAGCAGAAAAAACAAAAAAGAAAAGGAATGGAGAAAAATGGGAAAATACGGAAAAAAGACGGAAAAGCATGAAGAAAAGAAAACACAGGTAAAAAACAGGATAGTAAAAAAAGGAATTGCGCTGCTTTTATTATGCGGGATGATATCCGGCATTTGCGGATGCGGAAAGAAGGAAGCCATAAAGATTGCTTCCAAGCCCATGACGGAACAGTATATCCTGACGGAAATCATGGCGCAGTTGATTGAGGCGGAAACGGATTACGAGGTGGAGATTACGAAGGGAGTGGGAGGCGGAACGACGAACATCCACCCTGCTCTGGAGAAAGGGGAATTTGACCTGTATCCCGAATATACGAGGACGGCGTGGCTGAATGTCTTAAAGAAAGAGGAAATGGAGAAGGATAACGACAGGCTGTATGCCGTATTGCAGGAAGAATATGATGCCATGGGGCTTACGTGGACGGGGCTTTACGGGTTTTCCAATACCTATGGTTTGGCGGTAAGGCAGGAAACGGCGGAGGAATACGGACTGTCCACCTATACGGATTTGGCGGGCGCTTCCCCGCAGCTTATTTTCGGGGGGAATCCGGATTATATCGAATTGGAAACGGGCTATGCCAGACTTTGTGAGGCTTACGGCATGGAATTCCGGGATACCATGCAGATGGAAATCGCGCTGAAATATGAAGCGTTAAAGAACCGGGAAGTGGATGTCATCAATGCTTTTACCACGGATGCCCAGCTTGCCGCCAACCAGTTAGTGCTGCTGACGGACGACGGGGGATTTTTTGAAACATTTGATGCAGGCACTGTCGTAAGGAAAGACACCCTTGAGGAATACCCGGAATTAAAGGGGATTTTGGAAAAACTTAACGGGATGATTTCCGAAGGGGAAATGCAGCAGATGAACTATGAAGTGGAAGTAAACGGAAAAGAGGATAAGGAAGTGGCGAGACAGTTCCTGGTAGATAAGGGACTGATACAGCCTTAAAAAGCGTTTGGCATATGTATATGCAAGTATGCGGAACGTAGAATCCGTGGAAAAGAGACGGATTCTACGTTCCGGAGGTTTCAAAAAAACGGATTGCCGCGCATAATGGAAGCAGAAAGGAGGACGCAATGAATCAGGATAAAATCGGCAAATTTATTGCAAAAGAAAGAAAAGCAAAGAGCCTGACCCAAAGACAGTTGGCGGAGAAGCTGGGCATCAGTGATAAAACTGTCTCCAAATGGGAATGCGGAAAAGGTCTTCCGGAAGTTGTGTTCATGCTTCCATTATGTGAAATATTGGGAACCAGCGTAAACGAACTGCTTTCGGGAGAAAGGGTGTCGGAGGAAGACTATCAAAAGAAAGCGGAGGAAAACATGATGAATCTGATTAGGGAAAAGGAAGAAAGCAGAAAAAAGATTATTTTGGCAGCGGTGGTGGTGGCGATGGGACTGGCGGCAGCTATTCCGCTGATGGTGGTTTCACAAATGTTTGAAATGACGATGGCGGTGAGGATGGTGCTGGCAGGCATTGCCGTTATGGTTATTATTACGGCAATCGGTGTTGCCTGTGTGCTGGACAGGGACGCAGGCGCGTTTGAGTGTCCCGGATGTCATGCCAGATTTGTGCCGGAAATGGGGGCATATCTGATGGGCGCCCATACGGTCACGAAAAGGAAATTGAAATGCCCGGACTGCGGACGGGTAAGTTATTGCAGGCATGTACTTATGAAATGATGGTTTATCTGTTCTGAGAGGGAAGCGTTATTGCTTTTGGAAATATTTATATCATGGAAAATGAAGCTGAAATAAAAAAGGCAATAGAAGATTTAGCCCAAAAGTACTATGCATCAGGTGCAGCGGGAATTGGACGATGCAATACGGACAGCGGCAGCCATTCCGCCGTCACCGTAGGATGGATGTGCCATAAATTCATCCGAAAGGCTGCATGGTTCCTGACCTGAGGCAAGCGTATGCAGAATTTCGCTTTCCCACCCGTAAAGTCTCGATATGGATATGGATTCTATGCCGAGTAAGGCTTCCGTCACGTGATTCCGGTAGGAACCAATGTGTTTTTGTATCAAAAAGCGCATCAGGTCAAGCCGTTTTTCCATACTTGTGACATTAGACGATGCGGGAGCCGTGCGGTATTCAATAAGCGGTTTTTCAACGATTCTGATGAAAGCATCCGGCGTGGTTTCCAGCATACTGAAAAAGAAATCCCAGTCTTCAAAACCGGCTCGCATGGACTCGTCATAGCCGCCGCACTGCTCCCATACTTCATGCCGGAGGATATGCGTTGCCGGGCAGCAGTTGCGTGCAAGAAACGCAGTAATGCCGCCTCCGCAGGGACGAACCGTTGCATCCAGGACGCCGAAAGTATGCATCCAGGAGGATGCGGCGACCATGGCCGGATGATTGCGCAGGATTTGGCTGACTTCCTCGATATAAGAAGGTTTAAGCCTGTCATCTCCGTCAAGTACCAGCGTCATGGACGTCTGCGCCTGGCGGATTCCGGTATTTCTTGCCGAGGATACGCCGGCATTTGGCTGCTGAATTACGGTTACCGGAACCGGCAGATTATGATTTGATTGAATGGCATTTAATATACGGACGGATTCCCCATCCGTGGAACCATCATCCACAAGGATGATTTTTGCCGGTGGTGTTGTTTGGCAGCACAGGGAATGGATTGCTTCAAGGATCATGGAACCTTGGTTGAAACTGGTAACGACGGCTTCCACGTCTTTGGCAATTTGGCGGCTGTCAATATGGGTATTTATGATACAATCGATATTCATAACTTTTTCTCCGTAAACATGTTTTCTGCGCATAAAAAGGGGAACGGCACAAAACAAACTTTTTGACAGGGATATTATACTCCGCTCCGGTAATATTGGCAAGAATGGGAAAAAGAGGGTTCAGGATAATGGTAACAGTTCGGCATGAAATGTTATGTTCTTCCTGATAGTCTAAAAAGTAATTGGAAAAGCCATAAATATAACTTATAAAAACCATAATAAATATTGATTTTACTTATAAGATGTTTTCGTGTATAATCATAAAGTAAGAAACAATGAGGCGGGACGGAGTGCGGAAGGAGATGCGGGAGTTTTTTACGCCCGTATTTTTTATGCACAGCCCCATGCAGTGGAAGTATGCCGCTAAGACGGCGCATGGGGCGCGCGGAGTAGGAGAAAATATGACAGGTATTACAGGAGGAATGAGATTATGGTAAAAGCGGTAGTTGGAGCGAATTGGGGCGATGAAGGGAAAGGCAAGATTACGGATATGCTTGCCGAAAAGGCGGATATTATTGTCCGTTTCCAGGGCGGCGCCAATGCGGGACATACCATTGTAAACGATTACGGGAAGTTTGCGCTGCACACTTTGCCGTCAGGGGTATTTTACGGGCATACTACCAGCATCATCGGTAACGGGGTGGCGCTAAACATTCCGGTACTTTTTGACGAAATCAAGTCAATTACGGACAGGAATGTGCCGATGCCGAAACTGCTTGTGTCGGACCGGGCGCAGATTGTGATGCCGTACCATATCCTGTTCGACCAGTATGAGGAAGAACGGCTGGGAGGGAAATCCTTCGGTTCCACCAAATCGGGCATTGCTCCTTTTTATTCGGATAAATATGCAAAAATCGGTTTCCAGGTCAGCGAGTTATTTGATGAGGAACTGTTAAAAGAAAAAGTGGAAAGGGTAGTGGAAGCGAAGAACGTGCTTTTGGAGCATCTGTACCACAAACCGCTGATGGATTGCGGCGGTCTGATGGAAACGCTGCGCGGGTACCGGGACATGGTGGCTCCTTATGTGTGCGATGTGTCCGCTTACCTGGACCGTGCAATCCGGGAAAACAAGACGATTTTGTTGGAAGGGCAGCTTGGTACCTTAAAAGACCCGGATCACGGGATTTATCCCATGGTTACGTCTTCTTCCACACTGGCGGCATACGGTGCCATCGGTGCAGGGCTTCCTCCATATGAAATAAAGGAAATCTATACCGTGTGCAAAGCATATTCCTCCGCCGTAGGGGCAGGTGCGTTTGTATCGGAAATTTTCGGCGGGGAAGCGGATGAGCTCAGGCGCAGGGGCGGCGACGGCGGCGAGTACGGGGCGACTACAGGACGTCCGCGCCGTATGGGATGGTTTGACTGTGTGGCTTCCAAATACGGATGCAGACTGCAGGGAACCACGGATGTGGCGTTTACGGTACTGGATGTGCTTGGCTATTTGGATGAGATTCCGGTGTGTGTGGGTTATGAAATAGACGGGGAAGTGACCACGGATTTCCCGGTAACGGCGAAACTGGAAAAGGCTAAGCCAGTGTTAAAGACCCTTCCCGGATGGAAAAGCGAAATCCGCGGAATCAGGAAATATGAAGACTTGCCGGAGAATTGCAGGAAATATGTGGAATTTATTGAGGAACAGATCGGCTATCCGGTTACGATGATCAGCAACGGACCTTCCAGGAATGACATTATTTACCGTGAGAGTCCTTTAAAGAAATCAAAGACCCCGCTGCAAGCAATGGGGTATCAAACTTGCAGCGCTGCAGAGCAGCGGGGTATTTGACCCTCGCGGCAGTCGCCAAATGTCTGCAAGCAGCCACTTGGCTCGTTGCTCGCGGGAATAAACGGCGCCAGAGCCTGTTTCTGCCGGAGAAGGAGGGGCTGAAAACATCCATGATCAGCAATTTGGAGTACTACAAGGTTTTTCACCATGTGGCGGAATGTAAAAGCCTGACTTTGGCGGCGGCCCGGTTGTCCATATCCCAGCCGGCGGTGAGCCAGTCCATCCGGCAGTTGGAGCGGGAGGTGGGTGCGAAACTGTTCGTGCGCACCTCCAAAGGCGTGAAGCTGACCCCGGAGGGGGAGCTTTTGTTTTCCTACGTGTCCAAAGGCTATGGGCAGATGGAGATGGGAGAGAAAAAGCTGGCGCAGATGATGAACCTGGAACTGGGGGAACTGCATATCGGCGCAAGCGATATGACGCTGCGGTTTTACCTGCTGCCTTATTTGGAGCAGTTCCATGAAAAATATCCGAATATACGGGTGGTGGTATCCAATGCACCCACACCGGAGACACTGTGTTATTTACAGGAAGGAAAGATTGATTTCGGTGTGGTGAGTACGCCTTTGGGGGAAACGGCAGGAATCCGTGCGCTTAAGGTGCGGGAAATTGAGGATGTGTTTGTGGCAGGGCTAAAATTTATTCCTTATAAGAATAAAATGCTGGATTTGCAGGAGCTGGAAAAACTGCCGTTGATTTCCCTTGAGAAGAACACGAGTACAAGACGCTATATGGATACCTTTTTGGAAAAAAACGGCGTGGTGATGCGGCCGGAGTTTGAACTTGCCACCAGCGACATGATTGTGCAGTTTACCCTTCGTAATTTAGGGGTAGGATGTGTGATGAAGGAGTTCGCCGCGGAGTATCTGGAATCGGGGAAATTGTTTGAACTGCGGTTTAATAAAATCATTCCGAAGCGGGATTTCTGCGTGGTGACGGACAGCAGGAACCCGTTATCGGCGGCGGCGAGGAAGCTGTTAGAGCTGATTCCGGCGGAGGACGGGAGAGGAAAGGGTGATGGAAATGATAAAAACGGTTATTTTTGATATCGGCAATGTACTTGCCGGGTTTGAATGGGAGGCTTATTTCCGTAAGTTCGGTTATTCCAAAGAAGTGCTTTCCCGCATTGCCAAAGCAACGGTGCGAAGCAGCGCATGGTCGGAATATGACAGGGGCGCCCTGACGGATGAGGAAGTCATGGATTCGTTCATACGCAACGATCCCGGAATAGAGAAGGAACTCAGGGAGTCTTTGGAAAACATTAACGGGATGCTGGTAAGATATGAGTATGCCGTGCCGTGGATTCAGGAATTAAAGCAGAAGGGGTATCAGGTACTGGTATTGTCCAACTTTGCCCACCGTGCGCATCATGACTGTAAAGATGTGCTGGACTTTTTGGATTATGTGGACGGAGGAATCCTGTCTTACCAGGAAAAGACGGTGAAACCGGAGCAGGAAATTTATAGACGGCTGCTGGACCGGTATGGACTCGTACCGGAAGAATGTGTGTTTTTGGATGATTTGGAAACGAATCTTGCGGCTGCGGCTAAGTTCGGAATCCATACCGTCCTTTTTACAGGGAAGGATGCTGCGGTGGAAGAACTGCGGAAATTGGGCGTGGAAGCGTAAAAAACGGAAACAGGAGGTGGAGAATAATTACGGTCTGTCATCTTCCGCGGGATTTTCTTGAGTTGTATGGAATAGATCCATGGATGCCATCGTATGCCTGTCCTTTACTTTTCCGTATAGCCAAATATAAATCCAAAGCAGGATGGGAAGCCCGACTGTTCCGGCAAGACAGGCGTAGAACAGGGCATCGGAGCCGGGAAAATCCAAAAGGGCTACGACGAAAGTGGCGATATATAAGGATAAAAGGGCGAGGATGCAAATCCAGGCGGCTATTTGTTTACGTTTTGATGGTTTTGGTGTCATAAGGCTCCGTTCCGGACTGCCATAAGAGACAGATACCCCACGGAAACAGCGGGGTATCTGGACAGTCCAATTATTTCAGGCTTGTGTAAAGTTCCGCGATATGTCCGGATTTTTCCGGGAAACTGGATTTTAAGTACATTAAATATTGCAGGGCGCTTCCTTCATAGGGGTGGATGTCGCCGAACAATCCCACTTCATAGCAACTGCGGATGACGTTAATGATGCAGTTTTCCGTGTGGTCTTCTTTGCAGTCTTTACATTCTTTTAAAATATGCGCGATTGCAGTTTCCAGTTCCGGTTCATCGAACATTTTAAAATCCATGGTCGGAATATGTTCCATGCCTTCGGGAACTTCTTTTTTCGGTTCCACCTTGTAGTTGTGGACGCATTGCCGGGCATAGCCTATGGTGCATTTGTCACCCTGGCACTGTCCGCAAGAGGTTTCGCCTAAACAGCAATGTCCCAAATCGTTGGCAACTAATTCCGCATTGAATCCTTTTTGATGTGTTTCTGCCATATAGTACCTCCGTTTGATATATTCTTTATTCCCGCGGGCAACGAGCCAAGCAGCCGCACTTGTGCGGATATTTGGCGACTGCCGCGAGGGTTAATCCCCCGATGCTTGCAGCGGGGTTGTTGACTCCCGCGGGCAACGAGCCAAGCAGCCGCACTTGTGCGGATATTTTGCGACTGCCGCGAGGGCATGATATGTCCGCTGCCCGGCAGCACTGTAAGAAGGATGTTCCGCCGCCGGTAGCAGGGTGCTGACATTGACACAGTATATCACAAAGGGAGCCGGGGCGCCACAGGAATTTTAAAATATATGGAAGTCAAAAAAAATTTAAATATAAAATTTATAACTTCCGAATCTCCCTGGTTTCCTGAAAAATATTGTGGAAACCCATGGCAGTATATGTTATAATATATATAATTGGCACTGCGTATGCAGCCGCCGCATTTCTGGAAATCAAAAAATTCTAACGACAAATCAGAAAGGAATCACATCATGAAGGAAAACAAACAGATCGGTACCAATCCCACTTCCGCTTCTGCGGACGGCATCTCTTACGGCGATTTTTTAATCCATGCTGCCGGAAAAGTTTCTTACCGGCTTACCAACGACTATCTTTTTCACGCCGTACTGCAAAAAAACAACAGAGTATTGAGGGCACTTTTGTGTTCCCTTCTCCGTCTTAAACAGGAAGATATTTTATCCGTCCTTATTACCAATCCCATTGAATTTGGGGAATCGGTTGAGTCCAAAAATTTCCTGCTGGATATCCGTATTTTAATGAATGATAATACGCTGGTCAATTTGGAAATGCAGGTAGCCAATGAAGGAAACTGGCCGGAACGCTCCCTTAGTTATCTGTGCCGCTCCTTTGATAACCTGAATGCAGGAATGCATTACGCGGAATTAAAACCTGCGATACATATCAGTATTTTGGATTTTATCCTGTTTCCGGATATACCGGAATTTTATTCTTCCTATTTTCTGATGAATAAGGAAAACCACACTGTATATAGTGACAAATTGTGCCTTTCTGTGCTAAACTTACCTCAGATACATTTGGCAACCGAAATCGACAAGGCGTATCATTTGGACTATTGGGCGGCCTTGTTTCGCGCGACGACTTGGGAGGAAATTAAAATGATTGCATCAGAAAATGATATGATTCAGGAAGCAGCAGAAACCATGTACCGGCTTAGCCAAAATGAAAAAGTCCGTCTGCAGTGTGAGGCAAGGGAACGTTACTACCGTGACCAAAAAACGCGCCAGTACCAAATGGAGAAAATGAAGGAAATAGAAAAGAAAATGGGAAGTATGGAAATGGAGCTGGAAGCAGCGGAAGGAAAACTGGAAGCAGCGGAAGGAAAACTGGAAGCAGCGGAAGGAAAACTGGAAGCGGCGGAAGAAAAATTGGAAGCGGCGGAAGAAAAATTGGAAACTGCTGTGATGAACTTGCAGCAGCAGGAAGGCACAATTAGGGAAAAAGATATCCAGCTTGCAAAAAAGCAGGCGGAGATTGACAGGCTCCGTGCGGAATTGGAGCGGCAGGAAGCGGCAGGGAGGCGGTAAGCGGACGCCAAGAGGCATAGGGAGGGGACGGGACTTGGTGCTTTTAGGCAAATACGGATGGACGAAAGGGATGGCATTATGTTAAAAAAAGAGCTGGACGGTATTTGGAAATTAAAGGTATTGGGGGAAAATGTATACGGGATACCGGAGGAGTACATGGAGGCACGGGTTCCGGGTTCCGTGTATGGGACATTGTTGGAAAACGGGCGGATGCCCGACCCGTATTACCGTGACAATGAGCTGGATGCTTTCCGGTTGATGGAGAACGGGTTTGAATATGTAACGGAAGTGGACGTGGAACCGCAGATGCTGGATGCGGACGGGCTGCTGCTTCGGTTTGACGGACTGGATACGCTGGCGGATATATACTGGAACGGGGAATATTTGGGCCATGCCTGCAATATGTACCGTACCTGGGAATATGATGTTTCGGATGTGGCAAACGCAGGAGGGAATGAACTGAAAATCATATTCCATTCGCCCACGCGCTATTGCAGGGAGGAAAATAAGAAAATATATACCGGCGGCAGTTGGGACTGTACGGACGGCTTTCCCCATTTAAGGAAAGCGCACTGTATGTTTGGCTGGGATTGGGGACCGAGACTGCCGGATGCCGGGATTTTCAGGAGCGTTTCGCTGTTGGCGGTGGAAAAAGCCCGGTTTGAGTCGGTATATGTGACGCAGTTTCATGGGGAAAACGGGGTGGAACTGGATTTTGACATGACGGTGGAACTGTTTGGGGAAGGGGAAGACCGAAGCAAAACAAACATTACGGTAACGGCACCGGACGGTGAGGTTTTTGGACCGGAAATTGTTTCCGGCGGGGCTGGGGAGTCCTGCAAGGTACGGATTCCCAATCCCAGGCTTTGGTGGCCGAACGGGTATGGGGACCAGCCGCTTTACCATGTGGAAGTACGTTTGGAAGACGGGGAAGGGAAGCTGCTTGACCGTTGGGAGAAGCGGATCGGACTGCGGACGATGACGGTGAATACCGAAGAAGATGAATGGGGGAATTGTTTTGCCCATGAGGTAAACGGCGTAAAGATTTTTGCCATGGGTGCGGATTATATCCCGGAGGATAATATCTTAAGCCGTGTTACACCGGCGAGGACGGGGAAACTGTTGGCGGATTGTGCCGCGGTTCATTATAACTGCATCCGCGTCTGGGGCGGCGGTTATTACCTGGATGACTTTTTCTATGATATCTGTGATGAACTCGGTTTGGTGGTATGGCAGGATTTTATGTTTGCCTGTGCATCCTATGAGCTCAACGATGAATTTGAAGCAAACATTACGGAGGAAATCAGGGAAAATGTCAGGAGAATCCGGCATCATGCATGTCTTGGGTTGTGGTGCGGGAATAATGAAATGGAAACGCAGACATTGGATAAAGCATGGAAGCCCTCCGTGAAACAGAAATACGATTACATCAAAATCTTTGAGTACTTGATTCCGAAGATTTTAAAGGAGGAAGATCCGCAGACCTTTTACTGGCCTTCCTCCCCTTCTTCGGGCGGTAACTTTGACAATCCCTGGGATGAAAACAGAGGAGATACCCATTATTGGGATGTATGGCATGGCAACAAACCGTTTACTGAATACCGGAAATTCCGCTTTCGCTATGCTTCGGAGTTCGGGTTCCAGTCTTTCCCCTGCCTAAAGACGGTGGAGACTTTTACCGTGGAGGAGGACCGGAACATTTTTTCCAGGATTATGGAAATGCACCAAAGGAATCAGGCGGCAAACGGCAAAATCATGAATTACCTGTCGGCAACTTATCTTTATCCCAAGGATTTCGACAGCCTGTTATATGCCTCCCAACTGCTTCAGGCGGATGCCATCCGGTATGGGGTTGAGCATTTCAGGAGGTACCGCGGACGCTGCATGGGGGCGGTGATTTGGCAGTTGAACGATATCTGGCCGGTGGCTTCCTGGTCCAGCATCGATTATTACGGAAGATGGAAAGCCCTGCACTATGCGGAGAAAAGAATGTTTGCGCCGGTCATGGTTTCCTGCGAGGAAAAGGGGGAAGTCAGCGAGAGACCTTTTTGCACCGCCCAGCCGGTTCCGTTTGAAAAATCGGCGAGGCTGCATGTGGCAAACGAAACGATGCATGAGGTGAGCGGCGAAGTGGTGTGGAAGCTGCGGGGACCCGACAGCGGCATTTTGGCAAAAGGCGGGGAAAAAATAACGGTTCCTGCCCTGTCCGGCGTATGGCTTGAGAAAATGGATTTGAAAGAACAGGACGAACTGTCCGTGAATTTGGATTTTGCTTTTATGGTGGACGGGAAAGAGGTATCTTCGGGCAACTGCCTGTTTACCGCACCGAAGCATTACCGTTTCTTAAATCCGCATTTGTCCTGCCTGGCGGAAGGGGATGAAATTGTGGTGAAAGCGGAGGCGTTCGCCCAAAAAGTCTGTATTGAAGGCATGGATGGGGATGTTTGGCTGGAAGATAACTTTTTTGACATGCAGGCAGGGGAAAAAAGAGTAAAAATTCTGGAGGGGAAAGCAAGCCGGTTCCGTGTCCGGTCTGTGTATGATATTGCGCATGAAGGTGGAGCGATGAATGCGGGCATTTAAAATGCATACAAAACATAAATCACATGAAATGCAAACGGATAAAATAATGCATATTGCATAAAGTACGGAGGATATGATACGATATATATGACAAGGCATTTTTGTTTTTGCATGGTTGCAGGAACAGGAATGGAAATCAATGAGGGCAGGAAGTAAGGGATTATGCAGAAAGATGAGTAAAGGGGAATGATTGTATGGAAAAAAGGACAAAAAAGTACCAACTGACCCCGCGGGAGGTCGATATCCTCTATGTGATGTGGAAGGCGGGAAAACCGCTTGTGGCATTTGAAATTGCGGGGGAAGAACTGGCATTGGCAACGGTGCACACCACATTGAAACGGATGATGAAAAAGAATGTGGTGGAAGTGGAGGGCTTTGCCAAGAGCGGTAATGTGTTTGCGAGGTGCTACCAGCCGACAGTCAGTTTGATGGAATTTGAACTTGCCGCATTTTCTGACGCTTATAAAAGCATGACGTGCCGCGATATTACGGTGACGGATCTGATGAAAGCATATTTGGACGGTTTGGAGGGGGATACCCTGCTGGAAGAACTGGACGGTTTGGAACGGTTTATAAAGGAAAAACGTAAGGAAAACGGGATGGGAAAGCGGATTGATTAATCCGCTTTCATTTGTTCCTGCACACTTGTTTCACAGGATTTCATGGCTTCTATGGTTTTGCAAAACAATTCGTCCAGTTCCCAGCCGAGCATTTCCGCACCCTGGCGGATAATGTCGCGTGAGCAGCCTGCCGCAAATTTTTTGTCCTTGAATTTCTTTTTCAGGCCGGACACTTCCAAATCCATGACGCTTTTGGAAGGACGCATTTTAACGGCAGCGCCGATTAATCCGGTCAGTTCGTCGGTGGCAAACAGGACCTTTTCCATGGTGTGTGCAGGTTCCACATCGCTGCAGATACCGTAGCCGTGGCTGCATACGGAATGGGTCAGGTCTTCGCCTGCCTGGATTTCCGCCAGCAGTCCGGGAGCCTTTTTACAGTGTTCTTCCGGGTAACATTCAAAATCCACATCGTGCAGCAGTCCTGCAAGACTCCAGTAACCGGCTTCTTCGCCGTATCCCAAGTCCTGCGCAAACCATTTCATGACGCCTTCCACGGTGAAGGCATGGAGCAGGTGGAACGGTTCTTTGTTGTATTTTTTTAAAAGTGAGAGGGCTTCTTCCCTTGTAACGGATGTGGTCATTTTCATGGTCTCCTTTTCATTTGGATTGTAAGATAATCGTATTATACTACGGATGGATGAGCTGGACAAGGGCGCTGCCGCCGCCAAGCAAAAAAACCCTTCCTGCACGTCCGCCTGATTCGTTACACATTAAAAATTATACGTAAAATGGATACTTGAAGAAATGAATGATATGTAATATAATGTTCAGTATCAAATTGCATCCGTCATTCATCCGTTCCCAAAAGCAGTGGAACGGACGCGCCCGTATAAGCAGGCAGCGCCATACGAAAACGGTGGGGCAGCCTGCCCCGCATGTACAAAAATAATGACTCCGCCCTATACGGCGGGGTCATTTGGCTGGCTTTGGGGAAAAGGGATGCGGGGGATGCTTTAAAAACGGAGGAGTGGTAAGATGGCAGCACAACCTAAGAGCGGCAAGGAAGAAGGCGGCTTTATGTTAAAGGTCGCCACATTCATTGTCGACAGACGCAACTTGTTTTTCCTGTTGTTCGGTATCGCTTTAATTTTTTCGGTGGTATCCATGAACTGGGTGACGGTGGAGAATGCCATGTCGGCATATCTGCCGGATACGACGGAAACGAGACAGGGGCTTGACCGTATGGAGGAGCAGTTTATGACCTATGGGACGGCTAAGGTGATGGTTACAAACATTCCGTATGCGGAAGCGGAGAATATTTCGGAGCGGCTCAAGGGGCTTGATTCGGTTATCATGCTGACTTTTGACAGTACCGAAGAACATTATAACAATTTTTCCGCTTTGTATGATATTACGTTTGGTTATGGGGAAACGGATGAGCGTGCGCTTGCCGCCCTGGATGAAATAGAAGCATTGCTGGCGGGGTATGACATTTATGTTTCCACATCCATGGGGGATGCATCGGCAGAGCAGATTGCCAGTGAAATGAAGGTTATTAGTGTGCTGGTGGCAATCGTAGTGGTTTCCGTACTGCTTTTCACGTCGGAGACATGGGCGGAAGTCCCGGTGCTTTTGCTGACCTTTTGTGCCGCGGCGCTGATTACGAAGGGAACGAATTTCATGATGGGAACCATTTCTTTCGTATCCAATTCCGTGACCATTGTCCTGCAGCTTGCGCTGTCCATTGACTATGCCGTTATTTTCTGTAACCGCTATAAGGAAGAACACCAGAAACTGCCCACAAGGGAGGCGGATATCGTAGCGCTGAGCAAAGCGATACCGGAGATATCTTCCAGCTCCTTAACGACGGTGGGCGGACTGATTGCCATGATGTTCATGCAGTTCGGCATCGGCAGCGATATGGCGCTTTGCTTAATCCGCGCCATTGTTTTAAGTCTTTTGGCGGTTTTTCTGCTTATGCCGGGTCTTATCATGCTGTTTGGCAATGCCATGGATAAGACGAAGCACAAGAGCTTCATTCCTAAAATTCCCTTTGTCGGAAAATTTGCATATGCGTCGAAATACGTGATGCCGCCCCTGTTTTTGGTACTGATTGTTGCGGCATATCTGATGTCGTCCAAATGTCCTTACGTGTACGGCTATACCATGCTGGAAACGCCCGTGCAGAGCGACGCCATGGTGGTGGATGCGATGATAACGGAAAGTTTCGGCGATTCCAATATGGTGGCTTTGGTGGTGCCGGCAGGCAATTACGAAAAGGAAAAGAAACTGCTGGAAGAACTGGATGCAAGGGAGGAAATCGACTACACCATGGGGCTTGCCAATACGGAAGCCATGGACGGCTACATGTTGACGGATAAGCTGACGGCAAGGGATTTTTCCGAGCTTTTGGAACTGGATTATGAAGTTGCGCAGCTTTTGTATATGGCTTATGCGGTGAACGATGAGAATTATGCGAAAATCGTCAACGGGCTTTCTACATACAGTGTCCCGCTCATTGATATGTTCATGTTTCTGTATGACGAGGTGGACGAAGGATATGTCACGCTGGACGATGAATCGATGGATACGCTGGAGGATGCCCATACGAAGATGCAGATTGCCCTTGACCAGTTACAGGGGGAGGATTACAGCCGTATGCTGGTATATCTGAACCTGCCGGAAGAAGGGGAGGAGACGTTTGCCTTTTTGGATGAGATGCACCGGATTGCCGGAAGGTATTATGAGGGAAGCATATTGATTCCCGGCGAGGCGACCAGCCAGTATGACTTGTATAAGACTTTTCAACGGGATAATACGGTGGTAAACGTGGTTTCGGTTATGGCGGTGCTGGTGGTGCTGCTGTTTACCTTTATGTCAGCCGGTATGCCCGTGCTGTTAATTATGGTTATCCAAGGTGTTATCTGGATTAATTTTTCTGTTCCGGCGATACAGCAGAAGAATGTATTTTTTATGAGTTACCTGATTGTCAGTTCCATCCAGATGGGCGCAAATATTGACTACGCCATTGTAATTTCGGGACGTTTTATGGAATTGAAAGATAAAATGTCCAAAAAGGATGCTATTGTGGAAACGATGAACTTTGCGTTTCCTACCATCGTTACCTCCGGTTCCATGCTTGCCCTTGCGGGAATCCTGATTGGGCAAATGTCTTCGGACGGCGCTATCTGCGGCATCGGACAGTGTCTGGGGAGGGGAACCATCATGTCTATCGTAATCGTTATGTTCGTTCTGCCGCAGATTCTGCTGCTTGGGGAGAAGATCATTGACCGGACGTCTTTTGCCGTGTCCATTCCGTTAAAGCTGGAGAAAAGCTCCGGGCTGATGCGTGTGGACGGTTTGGTGCAGGGGCAGATTAACGGTACGGTAATCGGTGAAATGCACGGTTTCATACGCGGGGACGCAAGCCTGTTTGTCAACATGGGAAAAATGGAGACAAGGGAGGATGACGGCAGCGACCTGGCATTGCTTGTGCAGAAGGAAAAGGAGGGCACGGAAAATGAAGCGGAAAATAGAGCAGAAAATAAAGCATAGGAAGAACCGCCGGAATTTTTTTATAAAGGCGGCATCCTATGGGATGGTGCTGGCATTGGCCTGCAGCATGATTCCGGTGCAGAACCTGTATGCGGAAGAAGCGGAAGAAAAAACGGAGAAAGAAGATGGGAAGGAAGCCGGAACGGATGCGGAAGAAGAAACCGTTTGGGAAGTGGTTGAAATCAATACGGCGGAGGATTTTCTTTCTTTTGCGGCAAACTGTACCGTGGATGCATGGTCCGCGGATAAAAGGGTGGTCCTGAATGCGGATATTGACCTGTCGGATACCGGATTTGGCGCCGTTCCGGTATTTACCGGCATTTTTGACGGGCAGGGGCACACCATTTCGGGATTCCGTTACAGCGGGGACGGCTATGTGGCGGGATTGTTCCGCTACATTGAGAAAGACGGGATTGTGGAAAATCTGACGTTAAAAGGGGAAGTCATTGCATCGGATGAAAAGGAATGTATCGGCGGTCTGTGCGGCGTCAATTACGGCACCATCCAAAAATGCAGTTTCCAGGGGACGGTCAGCGGGAAAACCACCGTTGGCGGATTGGTGGGTGTAAACGAGGGTATGGGCACGGTGCGGAATTGTTTTGCCGGGGGACGCGTAACGGGATATTATTCCACGGGAGGTATTGCCGGAAAGAACCATGGCGCCTTGTCTTACTGCGTTAACCGTTCCTGTATTAACAATGACAGCGAATGGGTGGAGGAAGACGATGAAATGGGTATGGGAATCTTCCTCAGCATCAGTATCACGGAATCCGAGGCAGAGATTTTCAGCGGTGTGGACACAGGGGGTATTGCGGGCTATTCCGACGGCGTGATTATCGGGTGTTCCAATTATGGCAGGGTCGGGTATGAGCATACCGGATACAATATCGGCGGCATTGCAGGAAGGCAGTCCGGCGTGGTAACGTCCTGTACAAATATCGGGACGGTGTACGGCAGGAAGGATGTCGGCGGTATTGTGGGACAGATGGAGCCGTATATTGAAGTGGATGAAGCCATGTCGCTGCGCAATGCGGTCAACCGGCTTCATGATTTAATCGAAAAGACCATCAATGATATGGAAGCCGGGAAAAATGTAATCAAGGGTGATATCGACAGTCTGGCATCTTACAGCGACGGGGCAGTGGATGCCGGGGATGCGTTGGTGGGGCAGATTGGGGACTTTGTGGATAATAATCTGGACCAGGTGCAGGCGGTGACGGACCGGCTGGGGCATGTCACGGATATGCTTCCGGCGGTGTTTGATGATTTTTATGCCGCGGAGGACAGTTTTTCCAAGGCAAACCAGGAATTTGGGAAGATTGCCGATGAGTTGAAGGAAATGGGGAATATCGGCGGCGAATATGTGGAAACGGACTACGCCAGGCTGACGCTGTTATCTACCGTAGGCGGGAATATCCTGAGTTTACAGCATTATCCGCAGGCGGGGGATACCGTACATATCATGGTGGAGCCGAATGCGGATTATGGTTTGGAAAGCATCCGTGCTGTGGATGCGGACGGTAACGGTATCGGCGTGCAGATGGAAAATGACAGGGATTATTCTTTTGTGATGCCGGAACCGAATGTCAGGGTGGAAGCGTACTTTGGTTATCAGGGAGAAACGGGGGATGATGGCGGCGGGGAGGACGATGGCGATGCGCCCGGAAACGGGATGCCGGATGGCAGCATACCGGGAGCAGGAAACAGCCAGCCGGATATAAGTGCACCGGAGACGGACGGAAAACGACCGGATGACAGCGTACCGGGGAGCGGGAACCCGGATGCCGGGAACGCAGGCAGTAGTGAAACAAACCCGGATGCCGGGAACGCAGGAAGCAGTGGAACAAACCCGGATGCCGGGAACGCAGGAAGCAGTGAAACAAACCCGGATGGGGGAAACGCCGGAAACGACGGTGTAACGGAAAACGGTGGTGACGGTGAGGATGGGAGTATACCGGGAAGCGTCAGCCCGGACGGCGGTATTACAGGAACCGGAAGCGGCGGCGCGGATATGGGTATACCGGGAACCGGAAGCGTCAGCCCGGACGGTAATGCTGCGGGAAGTGGAACCGGAAGCGGTCAATCGGATGCCGGTGCTCCTGAAGCGGACGGAAATGTCAGCACGTCGGATGGTGCAGACAGCCAGCCGGACCAGGGCGGGACGGATACGGACGGCAGTATCCCTGACGGCAATGATGCCGGTATGGGTGAAGCCGCATTGTTTTCCGGCAGGCAGGAAGTTTACGGCAGCAGCGCTGTATATACGATGAAACTGCTTATGAGTGCGGGAGACGATATTGTTTCCGATAGGAAAAACATAATTTTGGATACGGAAGCGGAAGATTCCGAAGATTCCGGCAAAGAAAACGGGGAACCGCAGGAAACCGGCGGAGCGGAAGGAGGAAGCGGAAATCCTGCGGAAGCAGGAGCCGGAGAGGAAGGAGGAAACGGAAACTCTGCGGAAGCGGGAGCCGGAGAGGAAGGAGGAAACGGAAACTCTGCGGAAGCGGGAGCCGGAACGGAAGGCGGAAGCGGGAATCCTGTAAAAGACGGGGCCGGAAATCCGGCGGGAACGGAAGAAGGAACGGGGACAGGAACAGAAGCCGGCAGCGGGGATACCGGCGCCAAAGAGCCGGTGATTAAACTTTCTTCCAACCTGAGCGGTAATGCATCCTGTACGGTAGACGGAGGTGCGGCATTCCTGACCGTGAATCCTGACGGGGCGTATACCGTGGACGGAATGCCCTCTGTAACGGCGGAAGGAGGGAACATACCCGTCACAAGGTCCGGGGACGGCGAATATTCGTACCGGTTTGACGTAAGCGGCGGCAGTGTTTACCAGGTGGATATTTCTTTCCGCAAGTGGGATAAGTCGCAGGCGGTGGACAGCGCCAAAGGAGATATTGAGAGCGCGATTCAGGCACAGCAGGCGGCTGCGGAGAAAGTGAATGCCATCATTCGGGAAATACAGGAAAGTTCCGGTGCAACGCCCGGACAGCTTGCTGAACTATCCCAGGCGCTGGAAGAAATGTCGGGTGCCACGTCCGCCGTACTGGGCAATTTGACGGTGGTTTCCAATATTTTGGGACAGCAGGCGGCAGACAAGATGGAAGCGGTCGGGGACGAAATAAAGGCAGCGTTGGAACATATGCAGGGCGCCGTGGATTCCGTGAAATCGGCGACCAGGGAAGCTAAGGGTATGGTGGATTATGTGAACGGGCAGCCGGATATCCGTTTTTCCAAGCTGGGTGCGGAATTTGACAACAACAGGGAGAACCTGCACGACCAGTTGAAGGGCATGTCGGACAGCATTAAGAATTTGAGCGGGAATGCCTCCGACTATACGGATGTGGTAAACGACGATTTAAGGGCAGTCAATAACCAGATAAACGTGATTTTTAACCTGCTGGCGGATAACGTAATCCATTACGGGGACATCAGTATGGAGGAGCTTTACGAAGATATTGATTTGGAAGACACGGCAGGTATTACTACCGGAAAGACGAATAATTGCACCAATAAGGGAATCGTCAGAGGCGATATTAACGTGGGCGGCGTGGCGGGAGCCATGTCCATCGATGAGGAAGACCCGGAGGACAGTGCGGCAGGAAGTGTGGATTACCGGATTGGCAGCAGGTACTTTACAAAATGCATCATTACAGACAGTGTCAACGAAGGCTATGTAACGGCGAAGAAAGACGGCGCCGGCGGTATCGTAGGATATATGCGGCACGGTATCGTGGTGGATTCGGAAGGTTACGGAAGCGTGGAAAGTACGGAAGGGGATTATGTGGGCGGTATCTGCGGGGAATCGTATACGATGATTAAGCGCTGTTATGCGCTCTGCTCCGTTTCCGGCGGGAAAAACGTAGGAGGGATTGCCGGATATGCGGATACCCTGAAAGACTGCTATGCCATGGTGGACTGTGAGGCATCCATAGGGAGGAAAGGAGCCATTGCGGGACAGACCGTAAATTACGACGATGCCTTAAACGGCGAGGAAGTTAAGGTAAGCGGCAACTATTATGTGGGCGAGAATCTTTACGGCATAGACGATATCAGCTATGTGGGCGTGGCGGAACCCATCAGTTACGGGGAACTGCTGACTGTGGAAAACCTTCCGTCACAGTTCCGCCACCTGAAAGCCATTTTCAGGGTGGACGGTATGTATCTTGGCGTGCAGGAAGTAAAATTCGGGGAAAGCCTGTCCGTACTGGATTATCCGGCTATTCCCGAAAGGGCAGGGTATTACGGTACCTGGCCGGACTATTCCGGTCAGGTGATGACAGGTAATCTGCTGGTGACTGGTGAATATAAGGAAGACGTTACGGTAGTACAGAGTAACGGCACACAGGAGGCGGGCGGAAACGGCAGTTATGAAAAACCGTACGCACTGGTGGAACAGCGGTTTACGGAGGATACCGTGCTCCGTGCCGGTATTGGCGCCATGGAGCCGCCGGAAAAGGTGCATGGCGAGCATGTGATTTATGACATAGCGCTGGAAAATGCCGCAATCAAAAATACGGATACCGTTGCCGTCCGGCTTTTGAACCCATACGGGAAGGCGGCGGTATGGGGATACCGGGACGGGACGTGGAAAGAGTTGGAAAGTAAGGCAAGGGGACAATACCTTCAGGTTGATATGACGGGGGCAGAGCAGTCTTTCTGTATCGTGGAAGAACCGTCGGGGATGTGGATTACCGTAGCCTGCGCTTTAGGCGCTGCGGCGGTATTGATTTTGTTTGTGCTGCTGGTGAAAAAAGGGAAAAAGGCATATGCGGGGAAGCGGGCGAAGAAGGCTGAAACGCCGGATTAGAAGTCCTGTTTCCGGCAGGAAGTTTGGAATAGGCATAAGCCGGCTATGCATCCGTACGCCCTGATAAGCAAATAAAATCATATCAAAAACACCGTTTGCATCAAAACGGATACGGAGCGGCAAAAATTTTTCGAAATCTATTGACACCTGTTCTTTCTGTACATATAATTAAAACATAAGTTTTAATACATGTGTTTTAGTTAAATGATTTTGAGTAAGGAGGATATGATATGCCGCCAAAGGCAAAGTTTACACGGGATGAAATCATCCGGGCAGGACTAGACATCGTAAAGGAACATGGCATGGAGGCTTTATCTGCCAGGGCATTAGGCGGAAAACTCGGCAGTTCTGCAAGACCCATTTTCACGGTATTTCAAAGCATGGAAGAAGTGCAGGCGGAAGTTAAAAAAGCGGCAAAACTGCTTTATGCCGGATATGTCAGGAGGGGATTGGAACAGGAATTGGCTTTTAAGGGCGTGGGTACGCAATATATTCTTTTTGCAATGCAAGAGCCAAAACTGTTTCAACTGCTTTTTATGTCAGAGCAGCGGCAGCCCCCCGCAGTTGCCAATGTATTGCCCGTGCTCGATGATAATTACAAAGAAATTTTATTGTCGGTCCAAAACGGATACCGCCTGTCCGAACATGAGGCAGAACAGTTATACCGTCATTTGTGGATTTACACACACGGCATAGCGGTGCTTTGTGCAACCAACATGTGTATATTTACCGCGGAAGAAATAAGTAAAATGATTGCACAGGTATTCAAAGGGATACGGAAAGAAATTAAGGTAGTGTCAAGTAATCTATGAAAAACTGAGCCGAAAAAAAATAGGCTCAAT
>CAJUMD010000042.1 GCA_910587275.1 uncultured Kineothrix sp. | reverse complement strand
ATCGGCTGGCATAAAATCAAATGGAGATATAGCCAGTTAATTATTATTCGATGTAGTAGTTACCCATGAGATGGGATTTGCCAGGGAAGTGGGGACGAAGGTACTGTTTATGGATGAAGGAATCATCATGGAAGAAAATACGCCGAAGGAATTCTTCGGGAACCCAAAAAGCCCGCGGCTGCAGGAATTTCTGTCAAAAGTCCTGTAAGAAGGGGATAAACAGGTATAGCGGCAGTGTGTAAGCCAGCGGGTAGGCGTAACGGAATTCGGAGGAGACCGGCGTGGCTGCAAACAGGGTGAGCAGGACGGCAAAGCCCGGCAGAAACAGGATATAACGTTCGGACTGTTCTTTTATGACGGTGACGGCAAAGCAGCAGAGAAACAGCCAGAACATGGCGCCCATGCTGGTGAGGAGTCCGTACAGGGGAAGGATGTCACTGAGCTTCAGAAGGATTTCTTTTGTTTTTACCACGAAGGGGCCGCGGAGCAAAGGACGGCTTGCGGCGCCGGTGTCATTTTGGATGATGCCGTCGATGTTGCCTGCCGCGTATGCCGTATCGGGATACCAGTATCCCCTGGTCTGGTCGGCGTATGCCTGTAAATAGACGGCGGGATAGCGCAGTCCCAGTGAAAGCCACAGGCGGAAATATTCGTCCTTATGGGAGGCAAGGTATTCCGGATGTCCGGCGCGTACCAGTTCTTTCATGTTATCGGCAAAACCGGGGGAATAGAGTTCCCGGATATATGTGGTGTCAATGACCTTATATACGCTGTTCCATTGGTCCGGCGTCAGTTCTTTATCCTCGCAGATGACGCGTGCCACCTGCTGGAGCGGGATGCTTATGGATTCCACGAAGTCCGGCTGGGCAACCTGGAAAGCGTTCATGACCGGAATTTTAACAAGGAGCGCTGTGGCAAGGATGGCAAGGTGTACGGGCAGCATGGTTTTTAAGCAGTGGCGGAAGGCAAAAAGCAAAAACGGCAGGGAGAGCAGGAAGGCGTACCAGCCGTTGGAACGCAGCAGGCATACGGAAATACCGGAAAAAAGGTAGGCGGTGACTGCCGACAGGACGGACAGGGTACGGTTTCTTTCCCGGTTGATGCTGCGCCTGTGTTTGGGGAAAAGCAGCAGTAACCGGAGCAGTGAGGTGGTAAAGAGCAGGATGCTGCCGGAAAACGGGATGTCTTTCCAAATGGTTACGGCAAAGACCCCATGGTAGGGAACAAGAGCATAAAAGGCAAGCACGGAAAGGCAGGGCAGGTTTCCCGCCTGGAAATGCTGCAGGGTGGAAACCAGCCATGCCACGCAAAAAGCCATAAAGCACATTTGAAACAGGGTATAAAAAGCGAGGGAAGCATTTACGTCATTGGTGAACAGCCGTCCGAAGGAATACAGACATTTTAAGAGCATTGTGTGCACCCACGGATGGTGGTTGCTGTAGGGAACCATACCGAGTACCTGCTCGAACTGGTTGATGCTGTCGGGCGTCATGACGGCGGGATATTCGTACAGGAAATAGGGCAGCCAGCAGAGCAGGCAGCCGAAGAAGCAGATCAGGGGAAGGAACCGGATCGGTGTGTATTCCTTTTCCAGCCGGTAGTCTGCCAGGGCGGCAAACAGAAGAAGCAGGAAATGGTAAAAAAGAAAAAAGACGCCAAGGCATCCGGCAAGCAGCAGGATTGCCTGGAACAGCCGGTTTTCCAGTCCTGCCGTAAATTTTCCGTGTTCCGCCATCAGCGTGAACAGGGAGAAAACGCCTGAAAGAACCGGCACTATGACGGAAATGCGCAGGCTGTAAACGGACAGGGTTCCGTTTTTGCGTACCTTTGCAAAACCGAAAAAGTAAAGGAAGGCAGCAAACAAAACCGGCGGCAGGATGCTCCTTGTGGAAAGCCCGCCAAGAAGCATGACTGCCCACACCGAAAAGAAGGATTGGACGCACAGTGCGCCGGTGGATGTATTGATTTTTCCCGAAATTGATTTTAACATGGCAGGTTCTCCTGATGCTGTTCTTATGATGGATATGTAATGATGGGGAAACAATGAACTATAAGTATCCGAATTCTTCTGTAATGATTTCTGAAATTCGCTTTGTTTCCCTTATAGTTCTTCCGGTGGTTTTGACCACAATGCCGTAGCCTTCGTCTGTCCACGGAAGAACAATTTCGATTAATCCGTTTTCACGTACTTTTCTGATGAATTTACGTTCGTGCGGATTATACGGCAGTGAGTTAACCACACCAATCAGATATGGACTATGGATTAAACGTTTGCAAAAAGCCTCCAGTACGTCCATTCCGTGATCCTTTCTTAAAACAATTTTTTTATCTGAAACAGGTATATCACATTCCGGCAGTTCTGCCCCGGTCTGAGTTTGCATTTGGGAAAGATGAATATCCACATGCTCCTTTATACTAATATTCCTGACACAAACGGAAGTTTCGTTTTGAAAAAAATCAATGAACGGGGAGTTCCAGTTTTGGCTGTAAATACTAAAGCATATGGAATCTAATAAAAATGCCAATGCAATTCCGATACATTCCTTGCCATGGCAAGTCCAATTGTATGTGTAATAATCATCCTGTTTTTCCTCCACGGTTTCCGATTCGTATGGTGACCTGAAAAAAGAAAAGTAAAAGTTTTTCACATTTACCGAATCAGGCAGGGCACAAATCATCTGAAACAGTTTGGTATTATCTTTAGGGGCAATCCTGCACGTTGTTATATGGTACTTTAATAACTCTTTATAGACCATAACCATGGCATTTATGGAATCCTGATGAATTCCGGTTTCATTTTTTAGTGATAACTCATTGAAAAATAAATCCACTTTTTATCTCCTGTCAGGGTTAAATGAGTTCCGTCATTAGGATTCCCCATTCATCCAGCAAACCTGCCGGATAGTCGCTTAGATTTCCGTTGGTATCCATGGAAATCGGAGTTACCGTGGTTTCCTGGTTTCCGTTCTTTGAAAAAAAGGCAATCCCAATTTTTTTATTACTAATTCTTTTTTGTTTTGCGCAAACCCTTATCCCATTGATGATATGGTCACTATGGGATTCACAGATAATTTGGCATCCGTTTTCGGCTGCTGACGAAATTAATTGTGCAATCATGGTCTGCCCCTTTGGATGGAGGTGTGATTCGGGGTTTTCAATCAGTAAAAGGCTTTCGGGACGGGAAATTAGCAGTTCCGTAATAAGAGGGAGTACATAGGGTATCCCAAATCCGACGTTAACCGGTAAAAAGGGATCTGATATCAAACGTTCCCCACTGTAACTGATTGTCAGCTTTGCTTTTTCAATCAAAGGAAGCAGTTGGGCAGACAATTTTATTCCGGGTGATATTTCTGCCATCCATGCAGACACTTGGTCTATTAAGCGGTTTGATTTTCCGGTTTGGTGGCATAGTTTGTCCGAAACCTTTATTTTTTCGCCTTCCATTGCTAAAAAAGGAACTACATACTCTCCTGTGACCCCCAATTTCAGGATTCCGTTTTTCCGCCAGTTTTCAACACTGTATTGCTTTTTAGGACCTAAATGTTCTGCACTCAAATAGGAAAAATCTTCCGAAAACAATGCAGTGGCGTAATCTTCGTTAAAACCATTTTCAGTCCTTGCCAATTGATTGCAGTCAAAGTCATTTATGTCATACATGTAACGGCAATCATAGTAGTGGTCCTTGTTAAATTGGATATAAAACCTTATCTTGTTATCTGATGCGCTTTGACAGAAAATATCTTTTCCGGTACCGAGCCGGATTAAATCCCCGTTTGTATATAAATAATCTAAATTAGATTTGTAGTTTTCCCAAAAACTTTGTCTTAATAACAACAGCGCCTGTATGACGGATGATTTTCCCATGCCGTTCATCCCAAAAAAAAGATTTAGGTTTTGCAGTGGTAATGCAAATTTTTTCAGGGACTTAAAATTTTCTATTTGTAAATATTGAATCATCATCTAATACCTCTTGAAAAATTTTATTTATTTGCTGGTATCTGTTTTGCACATTTGGAATTTTCGCAGTTCCATTCGTAATTGCATTAATGAATTCTTTGTTTTGCAACAACGCAATATATTTGTCATGCAGTTTGCTTTTGTTATGCAGTAATTTTTCACAGTCATTTGCGCTTAGTTTTGCCAAATTAACGGATATGGAATCAAAAAGAGGTTTGTTAATTCGCCCGTATTTCCCATTTATGTTAATTTTCCGAAATGCGGAATCACCAAAGATGAGGTTGACATATTTCATTGCCTTAAAAAAATCCTGCCGGAATATTTCGATTTGTTCTTTTGGTTCTTTTTGAAGACGAATCATGACGTTATTTAGATATTCTTCCAAATTTCCGGTATACTGTTCCAACCCTAATAAATAAAATGCAAGAAAACGGTTGACAAATTCGCAGTCTAACATTCTTGAAGAATCTATCTTTCCGCCGGTTGCCTGTAAAAACTCATGGGAATGTGCCAATTCTTTTAATAAATTGGCGGCCTGTCCCCTGTATACGGAGTTTTTAATTTCTGCCGGTTGTAAAGTCAGACCACCCGTATTGATTCGGGTGAAGATACTGGTGCGCACTTTATCCGGGGTTCCCGCCCGAATGATATAAGAGGTTATTACCTGTTCTTTAATCCGCTTCCGTATGGTTGGCGGAAGCATTTCGAAGGAATGGCCGTTATATTCGGTCAGATATTCCAAACCGGTTAAAATAAGCCGCTGCGGATCATCTTCTTTCAGTGCCATAAATTTTTTTATTGCATATAATCGTTGTAAACCGTCTACAACAATTAATTTTTCGTCTTCTCCGGCATCAAAGTAAAAAGTTGGTAATGGAATACGGATGATTAGGGATTCGATTAACCGGCTTTGCTTTTGGGGATTCCATAAATCAGGAATCCGCTGGAAATCGGGATCCAAAATAATGGAACCATCTTTTAAATCTTCCACAATATTTGAGATGACCATTGGTTGGGAAACAATATCAACATCTTTGGGATTAAAAGGCTCCGTAATGATTCCGTCTGTATTTTCAAGATATAATTGTTCCGCTTCTATTGGAGATGTTTGTTCCGTTTCTATTTCTTCCAGTTCTTCCGGATTCTCTTTTTCTTTCTTTCTAAGATTTTGTGTTTTTCTGTCATTATTCATTCAGGGTTCCTTTCCTGTAATTCCTATCTGCCATAAAATAGCTTGGTGCGTTTTTTCCATGTTTGTTTTTATTTTATCATATAGATATTAATTTATCTACCGGCTTTTCAATTATTGTATGCATTATGGAAGAAATGCGGGAGTTTTGATTTTCCCCTTGCGAAAAGAACCGGAAAGAAATACACTGTTAATAGCGGTACCGACCATAACCGGTGCCGCCATATCAAAAAGAATACGGGGGACCGGAAGATGGTACGGAATGAAAATTTAAAGGAATATCGCTTGAAACAGGTGGAATACTGCAAGATACACGGAAGGACGGATGAGGAGCAGGAGCTGCTTCCTTTGTTTTACCAGGGAAGCGGGGTGGAAGTGAATGTGACGGGGAGCGAGCTGTGGATTGACCTGGAAGTGGATTATGACGTGCATGAGCCGTGGGTATGGATTTCCTTAAACGGTGCGTTCCTGGGCAGGCAGATGCTGACGGCGGGCAGCCGGTCCGTCTGCATTTTCCGGGGGATGAGCCCGGATACCGTAAAGAACGTGGGTTTTTTCCGGGAGCTTCAGGCGATGTCGGAAGACGACGGATGCCATCTGCTGGTGAAAGGGTTCCGCAGCGACGGCGCTTTCCTGCCGGTCCGTGACAGGCGGTATAAACTGGAATTTATCGGGGACAGCATTACTTCGGGGGAAGGGACCTACGGGGCAGGGACGGATATGGACTGGCTTCCCATGTACATGAGCGCCAGCAGGAATTACGTGAAAATGGTTTCCGATGCGCTGGATGCGGAATTCCGGCTGGTTTCCCAGGGAGGATGGGGAATCCTGTGCGGATGGGACAATGACCCGCGCCACAATATTCCTTCCCGGTACGAAAAAATCTGCGGTTTGGCAGGCGGGGAAAAGAACGAAAGACTTGGTGCGGGAAAACCTTATGATTTTGGCAGTTGGGAGCCGGATGCCGTGATTGTGAATCTTGGCACCAATGATGCCAGCGCGTTCAACCAGCCCGCATGGGAAGATTCCATTACGGGTCAGACATTCCAGCAGCGCAGGAATCCTGACGGGACATACCATGCGGAGGATATTGCGAGACTAAAACAGGCAGTGATTGATTTTCTCGGCATGATACGGCGTAACAATCCCAAATCCCATATTGTATGGACTTACGGAATGCTGGGATACGACCTGACGTTTGTTCTTACGGATGCGATGAATGTATACCGGAAAGAATCGGGCGATTCCAATCTGGCTTTCTTACAGCTTCCCGCCACGACGGAGGAAATGGTAGGCTCCAGGGAGCATCCGGGAGAAAAATCCCATGCGAGGGCGGCAAGGGTGCTTGCGGAATATTTGGAGACGGTGCTTTAAGGAAACGTGCAGCAGGGATATTTCCACGGAGGAAAAGGATATGGAACTTGTAAATAAGCCAATGGAGCGACTGATATTAAGGCCGTATAAGCCCCATGATGCAGAGACGATAGTAAGCTGGATTAAAAGTGAAAGGGATTTTCGCAAATGGAGTTCCGACAGGTATGGCGCATATCCCATTACATCAGATGATATAAACCATAAATATATGGAATGCAACGGAGATTGTGAGGAACCTGATAATTTTTATCCCATGACCGCTGTCACTGCGGAAGGTCCGGTTGGTCATTTGATATTAAGGTATACGGATGATGCGAAGAAAATAATTCGCATTGGATTTGTAATTGTTGATGATACCAGGCGGGGCATGGGGTTTGGAAAAAGAATGCTGCAAATGGCTGTCCGATATGCGTTTGATATGCTGAAAGCGGAAAAAATAACATTGGGCGTTTTTGAAAACAATCCGCCTGCCTATTATTGTTATAGGGCCGTCGGATTCCGGGAAATCCGGACGGAACAGGATTTCGTTTTTGAGATACTCGGAGAAAAGTGGAAATGTATAGAATTGGAGGTAAATAAGTAGGCGGGGACGGACGCAAAAGCCAGGATCGGAGCGTCCTGCGGGGGGGGGAGTGAGGACGGACGCAAAAGTCAGGAGCGGAATCCCCTGCCCGGCTTGTCCCTGTCTCCCTGCGCTTCCCCTGCCGGCATCTGTTCAAACCTGATGGCAAAAATGGGCTATTTCTAATTGCCCCCAAACGGTGGTTTATGACCACGGCGGCGAAACTCCTCACAAGGTATTTCACGTTCCGCGAAATACCTTGTTCGTCAAACATCGCCGCCTGATACGGTCATAAACCACCGTTTGGGAACAATAAGAAACAGCACCATTTTTTGAAACAGGTTTTGAACAGATGCCGGCAGGGGAAGCGCAGGGAGGCAGGGACAAATCGGGCAGGGGATTCCGCTCCTGGCTTTTGCTGGTTATCAAAAAATGTAATGCCGTATCATAGCATTCCTTTTTACGCTGTCCAGCACGGGAGGGAGTTTTGCGTTACTGTTTATACCATACCGAGGGTTGCAGCGTCAAAATGCATTTTTGGGTTGCTATATCCGAAAGAGTATGATAGAATATCTCTCGGTGGCAAACAGATGTCCGCATGGGAGAAACTGATTGGCAGGAATGTATTTCCCGCATGGACATTCAGGGCTGCCAAAGCAAGGAAAAGATGAATTTGTGAATGGAGGAAAAATAAGGGTATTTGCATGGACGGGTCAGGCAGTTATTTTGTGGTAAAGAAAAAGGCGGTACCGGAGGTGCTGTTAAAGGTGCTGGAGGCGAAGCGTCTTTTGGAAACCGGAAGGGCGGCAAGCGTGCATGATGCTACGGAACAGGTTGGGATCAGCCGCAGTTCTTTTTATAAGTATAAGGATGATATTTTCCAGTTTCATGATAATGCGCAGGGGACGACTATTACGCTCACGTTCCAGATGGATGACGAGACGGGGCTGTTGGCGGAGGTGCTTAAGGTGATTGCCGGTTTCCGGGCAAACATTCTTACCATCCACCAAAGCATTCCCATTAACGGGGTGGCGTCGTTAAGCATCAGCGTACAGGTGCTTCCCGCCACGGGGGATGTGGCACAGATGCTGGAAGGTCTGGAAAGGATGCGGGGGGTGCATGGCGTGAAGGTGGTGGCGAAGGAGTGAGGAATGGGGACGCGGAAGGAACGGAATGGCGTTCCGTACCGCCATTCCGTTCCTTCCGCCGGTCTTCATTGACCGGGGGATAAGGGTATACTGGAAGATAGGGATATATAAAAAATGTAAATATAAAAAATAAAAAAGATAAAAGATTTGCCTTTGGGTTTTCTGTTTGGGTTGGATGAAAGATGCGGATATATTCAGGTCAAAAGGAAATGAGGGGCAGGAATGGAGGAGCAGGATGATTCAGGTGGCTGTGTTGGGATATGGGACCGTGGGGAGCGGTGTGGTTGAGGTCATTGAGAAAAATAAGGAGGAGATCAATAAGAAGTCGGGGGAAGAACTGAATGTGAAGTATATTTTGGATTTGAGGGATTTTCCCGGGGACCCTTATGAGGCGAAGGTGGTCCATGACGTGAACGTTATTTTGGAGGACCCGGAGGTGGAGATTATCTGCGAGACGATGGGGGGGATTAAGCCGGCTTATGATTTTTCAAAGCAGGCGCTTTTGAAGGGGAAAAGTGTCTGTACGTCCAATAAGGAGCTGGTAGCGAACCATGGACCGGAGCTTTTGCGGATTGCCAGGGAGCATAAGTGTAATTATCTGTTCGAGGCGAGTGTGGGCGGGGGGATTCCCATTATCCGTCCGATTAATTATTCGCTGACGGCAGAGAAGATTGACGGGATTACGGGTATCCTGAACGGGACGACGAATTATATCCTTTCCAAGATGGCGGAAGGGGGCGTCGGCTTTGGGGAAGTGTTAAAGGAAGCGCAGGAAAAAGGGTATGCGGAGCGCAATCCGGAAGCGGATGTGGAAGGATATGATGCCTGCCGGAAAATTGCGATTCTTTCTTCGTTAATGACGGGAAAAAACGTGAAGTACGAAGATATCTATACCGAAGGGATTACGAAGATTACGGCGGAGGATTTCGTATATGCCAAGGCGTTGGGGCGTTCCATTAAACTGCTGGCGATGAGCAGGGAGAAGGAGGACGGCAGTTTCTATGCCATGGTGGCGCCGTTCATGATTCCGGTGAGCCATCCGCTGCACGGGGTAAACGGGGTGTTTAACGCGGTGTTTGTACACGGCAATATGCTGGGGGATTCCATGTATTACGGGCGCGGTGCGGGCAAGCTGCCTACGGCAAGCGCCGTGGTTTCCGATGTGGTGGACTGTGCAAGGCACATCGGCAAGACCATTATGTGCTTTTGGGATGACGAGGATGTGCTGCAGACGAAGGTGGACCATATCCGTCACAGGTTTTTTGTCCGCACGAAGGCGGAGCTGGAGCGGAAGGCAGTGGATATTTTCGGACTGGTAAGGGTGGTCGTGGCAGACGTGAAGGAGGAATACGCGTTTGTGACGGAGGAAATGAGCGAAAAAGAATTTGCCAAAAAAGCAGAACAGCTCGGCTGTGTATGGAACCGAATCCGTTTGGAAGGATAAGATAGTAGGAGGAAGACCATGAAATATATCATCGTACTGGGGGACGGCATGGCGGACGAACCCATAGAAGAATTGGGAAACCGGACGCCCCTGGCTTATGCCAAAACGCCGGTTATGGATGCGCTTAGCAAAAAAGCGGAAATCGGAATGGTGCATACCATACCGGAAGGGATGAAACCCGGCTCCGATACGGCGAATCTGGCAGTGCTCGGTTATGACCCGCAGAAATATTATTCGGGACGTTCCCCGCTTGAGGCGCTCAGTATCGGGGTGCCGATGAAGGATACGGATATCGCGCTGCGCTGTAATATCGTGACGGTGTCCGAGGAGGAAGTACCGTTTGGGGAAAAGACCATCCTGGACCACAGTTCCGGTGAAATCAGCACGGAAGACTGTGCGGTTTTGCTGGAAGCGGTGAAAAAAGAACTGGAATCGGAGGTTTACCGGTTTTACGTGGGGACCAGCTACCGTCACTGCCTGATTTGGGATAAAGGGGAAGTGGTGGAACTGACGCCGCCCCATGATGTACTTGGACAGAAAATCGGGCAGTACCTTCCCGCGGACGAAAACCTGCGCCG
This sequence comes from uncultured Kineothrix sp., assembly GCA_910587275.1. Lineage (GTDB taxonomy): Bacteria > Bacillota > Clostridia > Lachnospirales > Lachnospiraceae > Kineothrix. The sequence goes on along the minus strand of CAJUMD010000042.1, from coordinate 15,939 downwards.
GATGATGGAACGCAGCCATGAAATCCTTGTAAACCATCCCATCAATACAGAACGGAAAAAGCAGGGGTTGAATCCCGCCAACTGCTGTTGGTTTTGGGGGGCAGGAACCAAACCCATGCTGGATTCTTTTGAGGAAAAGACGGGGAAAAAGGGGATGATGGTTTCGGCGGTGGACCTGTTAAAAGGAATCGCGGTGGGCGCAGGTATGGGTGTGAGTACCGTGGAAGGCGCAAACGGGGGGCTGCATACCAATTATGAAGGCAAGACGGAAGCAGCGTTAAAGGCAGTTTTGGAAGACGGTTACGATTTTGCCTATATCCATGTGGAAGCACCGGATGAAATGGGGCACCAGGGCAGCGTGGAGAAGAAGGTGCAGGCAATCGAATACCTGGACGGCAGGGTATTAAAGCCCCTGACGGAGCGGTTGGATGCGGAAGGAACGGATTACCGCCTGCTCATCCTGCCGGACCACCCAACCCCCATCCGTGTGCGGACCCATACGGCGGACAGCGTTCCGTACCTGCTGTATGACAGTACGTCGCCCCTGGAGGGAAAAGGGGACTACAACGAAGCGGCAGGACGCGAAAGCGGGAATTATGTGGCGGAAGGATACCGCCTGATTGAGCGCCTGTTCCAAAAGCAGCGGAACTGTTTATAAAACGATCAATTTGTGCCTGCGGATTAGGAACGCAGGATACGGAAAGGCATGGGTTTGTTATGAGAAAAGTAGTGAAATTCGGCGGAAGTTCCCTCGCCAGCGCCGAGCAGTTTAAAAAAGCAGGGGAAATCATCCGGCGGGATACGGAAAGACGTTATGTGGTTCCTTCCGCGCCGGGCAAACGTTTTGATAAGGATACCAAAGTGACGGATATGCTGTACGGCTGTTACGCGAAGGCGGAAGAAGGGAAGGATTTCAAGGCGGACTTAAAGGCGATTAAGGACCGGTACCAGGAGATTATTTCCGGACTGCAGTTGGAGCTTTCTCTGGATGAGGAATTTAAGACCATCGAAAAGAATTTTAAGGCGAAAGCAGGGGAAGACTATGCGGCATCCAGGGGGGAATATTTAAACGGTATCATCATGGCGCATTACCTTGGTTTCGAGTTTATCGATGCGGCTTCCGTAATCCTGTTCGGGGAAGGCGGGGAGTTTGAGGCGGAGAAGACGAACGGGATACTTGCCGAACGGCTGGGTAAAATAGAAAAAGCCGTAATCCCCGGTTTTTACGGCGCCTATGAAGACGGAAGGGTGAAAACATTTTCAAGGGGAGGTTCCGATATCACAGGTTCCATCGTTGCGCGGGCGGTAAGGGCGGATGTGTACGAGAACTGGACGGATGTTTCCGGTTTCCTTGTGGCGGATCCGCGTATCATTGAAAATCCGCCGGTCATTGAAACCATCACTTATAAGGAACTGCGGGAACTTTCCTACATGGGAGCCGCCGTACTTCATGAGGATGCCATCTTCCCGGTAAGGCGGGAGGGGATTCCGATTAATATCCGCAATACCAATGCACCGGAGGAAGAAGGCACGTGGATTGTGGAAAGCACCTGTCAGAAATCCAGGTATATCATTACGGGTATTGCCGGAAAGAGGGGATTTTGTTCGGTAAACATTGAAAAGGATATGATGAACTCGGAAATCGGTTTTGGCAGGAAAGTCCTGCAGGCGTTTGAGGATCAGGGTATTTCTTTTGAGCATGTGCCGTCCGGCATCGATACGATGACGGTATTCGTCCATCAGGATGAATTTATGGATAAGGAGCAGAAAGTGGCATCGGCCATCCACAGGCTGGCGGGACCGGATGCCATAGAAATCGAGTCGGATCTTGCGCTTGTGGCGGTAGTGGGACGCGGCATGAAGTCCACGAGAGGGACGGCGGGAAGGATTTTCTCCGCGCTTGCCCATAAAAACGTAAATGTCAGGATGATTGACCAGGGTTCCAGTGAATTAAACATCATTATCGGCGTGTCCGATTCCGATTTTGAGAAGGCAATCCAGGCGATTTACGAAATTTTCGTGGAAGTGCAGTTATGACGGGAGACTTACGGCGTATTGGGTTCCCCCATCAGATAGCTTAAGAACAGTTTCGCGGTATCCAGCCTGGTGGTGGAGTATACGAAGCCCAGGACCGGCGTTTCACCGGAAAGGGCATAGCAGGAGTATTCCTTCAGTTTTTGGTTATCCGGGAGGTAGATGCCGACGGGAATGGGGTTTTCCATGGAAGACGGGTCGGTGTGGTCGATGCCGGTATCAAGGAAATCCATCGACCCGTCGGATTCATAGGAAGCATCTTCGTCGGAATCTTCCAAAAGGGCGCCGTCCAAATAGTAAAAATAGGGTTCATACCTGGCATATTCCTCTCCGGTCAGGACTTCCCGCAGGTCGAGGAACATGCCGGTTCCCGCCATATGGGTGAACGGCATCAGGTCCCCTGCCAGCACGTCCAGCCCTCCGGTCTGTGCCATGGCGACAGTGCGCTGGAAGATTGCAAGGTCCGCTTCGGAAGTCATGTTATAGTTTAGGGTGGAAGATGTATCGATGTAGCAGTCATAGATTTCGGTGTCAATGCCCGCATATTCCGCAAAGGCATCCTGGAATTCATGCTGCATGTTCCCGCCGTAAGCGTTTAGCAGGGTGGCGGAAAAGGCTTCTTCCTTGGCCGTGACGATATCATGGATTAGTCCGCCGCCTACAATAAGCACGGCGACAGCCACAAGGGTATGCACTTTGTAGTAATCCCAAAAATATCCGAGTTTTTCCCGGAATGTTTTTCCTTTCAGTTTTTTCTGCTGTTCCTTTATTTCATCATGCATTGCCATAAACGTTTCCTTCTTTCCCTGTTCTGCGCTGTTTGGTCATTCCTGTGTCCGGCGTTTAAATTCCGTATTAAAATTCCGTATTAAAATATCATAGCTTTTAAACCGGGGCATGTCAATGAAAGGATTGGAAAGTGTGTAAAAAAACAGTTAAAAAAGAATAAAGTGAAAGAAAATATAAATTATTGCCGCCGTTTCCACCAGTATATGGTATACTTAGGAAGGGATATGGATAAGGGTTGATGATTCCAAAATTAAAATTGCGGAGGAACGCAGCGGTTGTGTTTCCATAAAAAAGGAGGATAAGGAACATGGGTAATCAACTGGTATGGCAGGAACGGTATAACATAGGCGTGAGTTTTATTGACGAGGAACACAAAAAGCTATTCAGTATCCTGAACAAGCTGTTTACATACCGTGGGGAAGAAGAAAGAAACCAGTGGGTCTGCCAGGAAGGGATTAAGTACTTTAAGGAACATGCCATGCGGCATTTTACGGAGGAGGAAGCCTATATGGCGTCCATCAGCTACATCGGGTTTGATACGCACCGGCGTCTGCATGACGATTTCCGCAGGAGGATACTCCCGGCGTTGGAAAGGGAGTTGGAGCAGACCGGTTATTCCGAGGAAGCCATCAGCCATTTTCTCGGCGTTTGCGCGGGATGGCTGATTGGGCATACCTTGACGGAAGACAGCGCCATTACGGGCAAAACCATGAGCAAATGGGTTGACCTTCTGCCGGAGGAAGAACAGGCTGCCATGACGCAGACGGTAGTCGGGCTTATGCAGGATATTTTCCAGTTAAAGCCGCAGGTACTCAGCGACTGTTACGGCGGTGAACGTTTTGGAAAAGGGATTTATTACCGCCTGAATTACGGAAACCCGAAGGGAGAAAAATGGGAAATTGTTTTGATTTTTGAGGAAAAGCTCATTGTTAAAACCATCGGCAGCATGATGGATGCATCGTCCGATGAGATGAACGAGATGCTGATGAATGTGGTCCGCTATGTGGCGCAGCAGTTCGTGGGCAGGATCAAGGAGCAGTTTGCGCTGGCGGATTCCTTTGAGATGAAAGAAGAAAACCTTCTGACTTATGACCAGTTCCGGCGGACGTTTGACAAACAGCATCCCCAGTTCAGTCTTCTGCTGGATACGGGGGTGGGATATTTCGCTTTCTGTGCCATTGCACCCACGCTTTTGCAGGATGACGGTACGGGCTCCGTTTCCATTAAGGCGGAGAATGCCATGACCGAAATCCGCAAATACCTGAAAGAGAACCAGGAGGAACAGGAAAATGCAAAAAATAAGGTGCTTGTGGTGGATGATTCCGAGTTTTTCTTAAAGGCGATGCAGGAGCTTTTGGAGATGGATTATGAAGTCACAACGGCGAAGTCCGGACTTTCTGCCATCCGGTGCATTACGCTGGACCGACCGGATTTGGTGCTGCTGGATTATGAGATGCCCGTCTGCAACGGAAGCCAGGTGCTTGAAATGATCCGTGCGGAGGAGGAAACGAAGGATATTCCGGTAATCTTCTTGACGGGAAAGGTGGATAAGGAAAGCGTGCAGAAAGTGATTAGGTTAAAGCCGGCAGGATATTTGGTGAAGACATTGCAGCCGTCGGAGATAAAAAAAGGAGTGGACGGATTTTTCCGGAAATAGGCGGGCGGATGCAGCATGAAAATAAACTTGAAACTTTCCACGATTTGTAATATGATATCATAATAAGACAAGTTTCAGACCGTGACGTTGCTGCCGGACGGGGATTCCGTAAGCCGTGTTGCGGGAAGAACGGATAGGATGGGTGAAAGAATTATGAGTGAAACATACGTGGAATGTCTGGTCAAGAGGAAAGCGAATCCCGTAAAAATTTTTTTGCGGGCGCTGACCATTATGCTGGCAGTAGCTTTTATCTTTTTAGGTTTCCTGTTTGCACCGGCGCTTTTGGTGGGACTGCTGATGGCGGTGGTTGCATACTTCGTTTATATGAATGCGGAACTGGAATATGAATACCTGTATTTGGATAAGGAGATTACCATCGATAAGGTAATGGCAAAGATGAAACGTAAGAGGGTGGCGCAGTATGACATGAACCGTATGGAAATTTTTGCGCCCATGAATTCCCACCATTTGGACGGTTATAAGAACAGGAACGGGAAGACCATCGATTACAGCTCCGGCGAGGCGAAGCAGCCGGAAGCAAGGTATGTGATGTATTATGACAGCGGGGAAAGGATTGTTTTGGAGCCTAACATGGAAATGGTGAAGGCGATTAAGAATATTGCGCCGAGAAAAGTATTTACGGAGTAAAAACGAAAATTCCGGATTGACATAGTGGTGTAAGTTTGGTAAACTTTTTCAAACTTACATCACTATTCACATATAAACCTCCGGTATTGGGAACGGGTACCGGACACACGAGACAACAGGAGGAAGAAAAATGGGTCAGATCATTGGCGAAGGAATTACGTTTGACGATGTATTGCTTGTACCAAGCTATTCTCAGGTAATTCCGAATCAGGTGGACTTGTCGACGCAGCTCACGAAGAAAATCAAACTCAATATCCCGATGATGAGTGCGGGGATGGATACCGTTACGGAGAACCGGATGGCGATTGCCATGGCGAGGCAGGGAGGTATCGGTATCATCCATAAAAACATGTCCATTGAAGCGCAGGCAGAAGAAGTGGACAAGGTAAAACGTTCGGAAAACGGTGTCATCACGGACCCCTTTTCCCTGACTCCCGACCATACGCTGGCAGATGCGGATGCCCTTATGGCAAAATTCAGGATTTCAGGCGTGCCTATCACGGAAGGAAGAAAGCTGGTAGGTATCATCACAAACCGCGATTTAAAATTCGAAACCGATTTCACAAAGAAAATTAAAGAGTCCATGACTTCGGAAGGGCTGATTACGGCAAGGGAAGGCATTACGCTGGAAGAAGCGAAACAGATTTTGGCTAAGGCAAGGAAAGAGAAGCTCCCCATTGTGGATGAGGACTATAATCTTGCCGGACTGATTACCATTAAGGATATCGAGAAAACGATTAAATACCCGCTGGCGGCAAAGGACGGGCAGGGAAGGCTGCTTTGCGGTGCAGGTGTGGGTATTACGGCAAACGTTTTAGACCGCGTGGGTGCGCTTGCCGATGCGAAAGTGGATGTAATAGTACTGGATTCCGCACACGGGCATTCGGAAAACGTACTGAAATGCGTGCGGATGATTAAGGAAAAATACCCGGATATGCAGGTAATCGCCGGAAACGTGGCGACCGGGGAAGGGACGAAGGCATTGATTGAAGCCGGTGCGGATGCGGTGAAAGTGGGTATCGGACCCGGTTCCATCTGTACCACCCGCGTGGTGGCGGGCATCGGCGTACCGCAGATTACGGCAATTATGGATGCCTATGCGGTAGCAAAGGAATACGGGATTCCGATTATTGCCGACGGCGGCATCAAATATTCCGGCGACATGACCAAGGCGATTGCCGCAGGCGGGAATGTCTGTATGATGGGAAGCATTTTTGCCGGATGTGACGAAAGCCCCGGAACTTTTGAACTGTACCAGGGCAGGAAATACAAGGTATACCGGGGGATGGGTTCCATTGCTGCCATGGAAAACGGAAGCAAGGACCGTTACTTCCAGTCCGATGCCAAGAAACTGGTGCCGGAAGGCGTGGAAGGCCGCGTGGCATATAAGGGGACAGTGGAGGACACGGTATTCCAGTTGATGGGAGGGCTGCGTTCCGGTATGGGTTACTGCGGGACGGCAAACATTGAGGAATTGAAGCGCAACGGGAGGTTTATCAAGATTTCCGCCGCATCCTTAAAGGAAAGCCATCCACACGATATCCATATCACAAAAGAAGCGCCAAATTACAGTGTGGATGAATAAATTCCATGGAAAGCCGGTGACCGGAATACGTAATCAATAAATAATAAAGGGGAAAATGGGAAGGAGTCTTCTTTTCCGTTTTCCCTTTTTTTGCCTTTGACTTAAATGGTATAAATACTTTATTTACCGGGTTGATTTTCTTTTCCTGTCTGGCTGGGTACAATGAAAAGTATTGGGAGATATTGATAATGCCGTGTAAAAGGGTTTGGTGACAGGTATGGAATTGGATTATGGTAAATTGGGGAAAAGGGTACGGGAACGGAGGGAGCGGGGAAGCATGTCGCAGGCAAGACTGGCGGAGGCGGCAGAAGTGTCCATACAACATATCAGTAACATAGAAAACGCAAAAACGAAAGTGAGTCTGGAAAAACTGGTGGATATTGCCAATGTACTGGACTGTTCCATGGATGAACTGATCTGCGACAGTCTGGTAAAGGCAAAAGTGATTTACATCAATGAGGCAAGAGGGATATACGACAAACTTTCCGACGCACAGATCCGGGCGATTCCGGAGCTTTTACGGGGATGTACTTATTTTTGCAAATTAATGGAACAGGAAAAACAGCGGAACGATATCCAAAGCCGTTTTTGACATTTAGGGAAGTAATTATTACGGGTGCGGGAAAAAGGGGAAATCTGTGGTATACTCAATTACGGATTTGATTTTCTTGTTTTTTTATTCTTAAAGCATGGCGGATGGGAATGGAACCATATTTCCCGTCCGCCATTGTCTTTTTGCGTCCGTCCGCTCCCCTCCGGACATAACATTTCAGGCGGAACTGTTGCGGAATATGCGCAAATATGAACAAAACCCCTTTATTATTTCTTATTTTTATGCTAATATAGGATAAGTTAGTGTTTTTATCGTTATGAGTCAGGATTGAGGAGGTAAGCCGTATTTACGGCGGGAAACATGTATGAGTGAGATGGAAAAGACGGATGTGGAAACAGTTTCCAGAAACTTTATTGAACAGATTATTGATAAGGATTTGGCGGAAGGGGCATGTGAAACGGTGCATACCAGGTTTCCGCCGGAGCCGAACGGGTATCTGCATATCGGACATGCCAAAAGCATATTGCTGAATTATGGGCTGGCGCAGCAATACCACGGGAAGTTCAACATGCGTTTCGATGACACGAACCCTACGAAAGAGAAGGTGGAATTCGTGGAGTCCATCAAGGAGGATATCGCGTGGCTGGGGGCGGACTGGGAAGACCGGCTGTTTTTCGCTTCCGACTATTTTGAACAGATGTATGAGGGTGCAGTAAAACTAATTAAAAAAGGGAAAGCGTATGTGTCCGACCTGACGGCGGAACAGATGCGGGAATACCGGGGGACATTGACCGAACCGGGAACGGACGATCCAAACAGGGACAGGAGTGTGGAGGAAAACCTGAAGCTGTTTGAGGATATGAAAAACGGCGTGTTCCGGGACGGGGAGAAGGTACTGCGGGCAAAGATAGACATGAAATCCCCCAACATGAACATGCGTGACCCGGTGATTTACCGCGTGGCGCATATGGCTCACCATAATACGGGGGATAAGTGGTGCATTTATCCGATGTACGATTTTGCCCATCCCATTGAAGACGCCATTGAGGGAATCACCCATTCCATCTGTACGCTGGAATTTGAAGACCATAGGCCGTTGTACGACTGGGTGGTGCGTGAGTTGGAGTATCCGCATCCGCCAAAGCAGATTGAGTTTGCCAAAATGTACCTGACGAATGTGGTGACGGGTAAGAGATATATTAAGAAACTGGTGGAGGAAGGTATTGTGGACGGGTGGGATGACCCGCGCCTTGTGTCCATTGCGGCGCTGCGCAGACGGGGATTTACGCCGGAATCCATCCGCATGTTTGTGGATTTGTGCGGCGTTTCCAAGAGCAATTCCTCCGTGGATTATGCGATGCTGGAATACTGCATCCGGGAAGACTTAAAGATGAAGCGTCCGAGGATGATGGCGGTGCTGGATCCCGTGAAACTGGTCATTGATAATTACCCGGAAGGGAAGACGGAGATGCTTACCGTGGCGAATAACATGGAAAACGAAGCCATGGGAACGCGGGAGGTGCCTTTTGGAAGGGAATTGTACATCGACAGGGAAGACTTCAGGGAGGAGCCACCGAAAAAATATTTCCGCCTGTATCCGGGCAATGAGGTAAGGCTTATGAATGCCTATTTCGTTACCTGTACCGGCTGCGTGAAGGACGAAAGCGGCAGGGTGACGGAAGTACATGCCACTTACGACCCGGAGACGAAATGCGGTTCCGGGTTTACCGGAAGGAAGGTAAAGGGAACGATACACTGGGTGCCGGCAGAGGGAGCGGTAAAGGCGGAAGTCAGGCTGTACGAAAATATTATTGATGAGGAAAAGGGCGTATATAATGAGGACGGTTCCCTGAACCTGAATCCCGGTTCGCTGACCGTGTTAAAGGAATGTTTCCTGGAGCCTGCGCTGGCGGATGCCAAGGCATCCGAGAGCTTCCAGTTTGTCCGTCAGGGTTATTTCTGCGTGGACTATAAGGATTCCAAACCGGGCAGCCTTGTGTTCAACCGGATTGTGTCCTTAAAGAGTTCTTATGTATTGCCGAAACCAATATAATACAGATTGTGGAGGAGAAAGATATGAGTGGATTGTTATCCGGACTGGAAGGGCTCGGACTTGGAAATTTGCAAAACATGGATTTGTACGAAAAACCGAAGGAAAGGGAAGCAGCAGCAGAGGCAGCAGCGGCGCCTCCTGCACCGCAGGTGCAGGAGCAGGATTTCCTGTTTGACAAAGGCTTTACCTGCCCAATCTGCGACAAGGAGTTTAAGTCAAGGACCGTTAAGGTGGGAAAAGCGAAGCTGATTGGAACGGACCCGGATTTGAGACCGAAATACGAACATGTGGATTTGTTAAAATATGATATTATTATGTGTCCGTGCTGCGGTTATGCTACGTTGAGCCGTTATTTCAAATTCATCACTTCTCCGCAGGCAAAGCGGATTAAGGAAATGATTTCCGCCAATTTCAGACCCCATACGGAATACAAGGAGCTGTATACGTATGACGAGGCGCTGGAGCGTTATAAAGTCGCTTTGGCGAATGCCATCGTGAAACTGGCGAAACCCAGTGAGAAGGCGTACATCTGTTTAAAGACGGCATGGCTTTTGCGCGGTAAGGGGGAGAAATTGGATAAGGCGGATCCGGAATATGCGGCAAAGAAAAAGGCGATTGACGATGAGGAAATGGAGTTCTTAAAAAATGCGCTGGACGGTTTCCTTGCGGCAAGGCAGTCGGAGAGTTTTCCCATGTGCGGTATGGATGAGCCTACCGTGGATTATGTCATTGCGGTAACCGCCACAAAATTTGAACAGTTTGACGTGGCTTCCAAGCTGGTTTCATCGATTATTACCTCTGTCAGCGCCAATCCGAGGATGAAGGATAAGGCAAGGGACTTAAAGGAACAAATCGTGAAACAGGTAAAAATGAAAAATGCGGCCAAAAAAGAGTAGGGTGTGAATGGAACAGACATGAACGGTTTGTTGATTGCTTTACGCCAGGATAACGGAAAGCATTTGTATGAACAGATTTACGGTTATATAAAGGAAGAAATCAGGAAAGGGAGGCTTCGTTTTGGGGAGAGGCTTCCCTCTACTCGTTCCCTGTCGGAATTTCTGCAGGTGTCCCGCAGTACGGTGGAGCTTGCCTATGGGCAGCTTCTTTCGGAAGGGTACATTGAGGCGAGACCGTACCGGGGCTATTTTGTCTGTCAGGTAGAGGAACTCTTTGATTTTACGGACAGAGGGGCGGTGCGGGAAGCCGGGATGCTTTCCGGGGAACCGTTACGGGAAAACGATGCGGCGGATGGGCGTGGCAGACCGGTATGCGGCGGACGGCAAAACAGTGTGGCAGACGGTACATATCTGTGTGATTTTTCGCCGGACAGCATTGACATGACGGTATTTCCGTATGCCACATGGAAGAAGATAACGAAGGAAATTTTGGTGGATGCCAACAGCGAAATGTTTTCCTCCGGTTCGCCGAAGGGGGATTATGCGCTGCGGGAGACCATAGCCCGTTACCTCCATTCCTCCAGGGGGGTAAACTGTCACCCGGAACAGGTCATTATCGGGGCCGGCAACGATTATATCCTTATGCTGTTGGAGAAGATTTTGGGCAGGCATGTGGAAGTTGCCATGGAGAATCCTACATACCGGAAAGCGTACCGCATCTTTGCATCCTTTGCTTACCCCATAGCCTCAGTGGAAATGGACGGCTTTGGCATGAGCGTGGAAGGGCTTAGAAAAACCGGAGCGAAGGTGGCGTATGTGATGCCTTCCCACCAGTATCCGATGGGCATAGTGATGCCCATCGGGCGTCGGATGGAGCTGTTAAAGTGGGCAGGGGAACAGGAAGACCGCTACGTGATTGAGGACGATTATGACAGCGAATTCCGTTTTAAGGGGAAACCCATCCCGTCGCTGCAGGCATCCGACCGGCTGGGAAAGGTCATCTATACCGGGACCTTCTCCAAATCCATAGCCCCCGCCATCCGCATCGGCTATATGGTGCTGCCCCTGCCGCTGCTGCGCATCTATGAGGAGCGGTGCCGTATTTATTCCACGACGGTATCACGTATTGACCAAAGGATATTGAATGAGTTCATCGCAGGGGGGCATTTTGAACGGCATCTGAACCGGATGCGGAAGGTATACCGTGAAAAGCATGACCTGCTGGTAAACGGATGCAGGGGAATGGGGCACGATTTCGTATTATCCGGGGAAAATGCGGGTCTGCACCTGTTGCTGCAGGACAGGAGGGGAAGAAGTGAAAAGATGCTGGTGGAACGGGCAGGGGAAGCCGGCGTGAAGGTGTACGGGCTGTCGGAGTTTTACACGGACGGTGTGGCGCCAAAGCGGGAAAGCGGTACGGTAGTCCTCGGCTATGCGGCACCGGATAAGGGACAGATACAGACGGGACTGGATTTGCTAAAGAAGGTTTGGGCATAGACATAAACCCGCTTTGTATGGTAAAATTTGTGGTAGGGAATATTTCCTGAGACATTTGTGCCGGGAAATTCTTTTTGGGGAAATGTTCCTCGGAAAAAGACTTGCAAAAACCGGAAAATTTCGTATGATGGAAGTAGGTGCAGTTGTTTTCCGGAAGCGTCCCCTGAAAGATACGGGGGGAGTTGGAACGAATCATTGTTAAAAGTTTTTTGGTTGAAAATTTTAGGGACGAAAAGGAATATGTTTGGAATCTAAAAAAGAGAGGACAAGTAAATGATGATGGAAAAAAGAAAAAGGGCATTGATGAAATCGGTTTCGGAACTGAAGGAAGCGGATTATTCCAGGGTGCCGGAACTTGACAGTATTTACCGCAGACTCCGCAGAGGCAGGGAGCAGTTTGCGGAGCTTTTGGATAAGAACATTAAGGCGGTCATGCAGATTAGTTCTTTGGATCTGACCATGCAGCACCAGACGGAGAAAATCATGGATATTTCCCGGAAAGTGGAGAAAGCGACGGAAACCATTTTTGGCGCTTCCTGGGACAGTTCCGGGTCATCCGGCAGGGCAAACAACCAGCATGAGGAACTGACGAATACGATTCTCGATGTCTCCTCGGCGACGGGGGAGGTATATAAGCGGATTGAAGAAGGGCAGACGGAACTGACCGGAATTAAGGAGCTTTCCGACCAGACAATCGCCGTGTCCAATGCACTGCGACAGGATATGGATGACCTGATGTCCATTATCGGGCGGATGAATGAGGTGATTGCCGGAATCGGCTCCATTTCCTTACAGACCAATCTGCTGGCGTTAAACGCTTCCATCGAGGCCGCGCGGGCGGGGGAAGCGGGACGGGGATTTGCCGTGGTGGCGGGTGAAATCCGTACTTTGGCGGAGGAGACCCAGAAACTGACCGGGAATATGAGTGAATTTGTGGAGAATATTGAAAGCGCTTCCCAAAAAAGCGTGGACAGTACGTCCGATACCATTGCTGCCCTTAACAGGATGTCGGAAAAGATTAAGCATGTGTGGGAGTTAAATGATGAAAGCCAGGTCCATGTGTCCAAGGTGAACGAATCCATGGGCTCCATAGCAGCGGTCAGCGAGGAAATCAGCAGTTCCATGACGGAAATGGAGAACCAGTTAAAGGACAGCACGGATTTTATGCAGCAGGTCAGCCAGGAGCTGAAGAAAGCGGTGGAACCGGTGGTGGGTATCGAAAGGATGCTGGACGATGCGGTAAAACAGATGGGAAGTATGACGGACGATGCCTTTTTCCATTTGGAAAACAGCGAATTTGCCCAGTATGTGAACAATGCCATTAACGCGCACCATATGTGGCTTGAGAATTTAAAACGTATGGTGGATGACCGTACGGTGATTCCCCTGCAATTGGATTCTTCCAAATGCGGGTTCGGACATTTTTACTATGCCATGTCGCCGAAAATTCCAGGCGTGAAACCGATTTGGGAAGGTCTTGGACCGAAGCATAAGAAATTCCATGAATATGGCGGGGCTGTCATCCAGGCTATTAAAAACGGGGATTATGCCGGTGCGGAACGGATATACCGGGAAGCGGAGAATTATTCCAGGGAACTGATTTCCGATATGCAGAGGATGGTGGAGATTGCCAAAGGGTAAGGAGAGTAAAGATACAAAGACCCATGCCAAAAGGTACCGCAGACCGGAAAAAACGGTGCGGACCCGACTGGCATGGGTTTTTATGTTTTGCCCGGCACGGATGAAACGCTGCATGGTGTGCAGGATTGCATGAATCATCCGGGCACCGGCGGGATTTTAAAATAGCATTGATAAATGGGACTTATGGGATACGGTCAGATGGAATCCGCCGAATTGTCCTCGTCCTCGTCGTCAAAAAATTCCTCGATTTTGGATTCCGTAGTCCCGGCAATGTCCTTTGCCGCTTCTTTTACGGCTGCCGTAGTGTCTGCCGTTACTTCTTTTGCCGCATGGAATGCCCCGGCTGTTGTCTGGGCAGCTTCTTTTGCCGTATTTGCAATATCTTTTACTGCTTCCGTAACGCCCTCTTTTACGTTGTCCTTAACATCAGCCGCTTTTTCCGCCGCTTCTTTCATGGTTTCGGCTGCCGCTTCTTCCGCTTTCTCAAGATTCAGTGCAACATAATTACGGGTTGTGTCTTTGCTTTCCGTATCGTCATCGAAATCATCGCTGAAGTTGTCATAATCATCGTCGCCCTCCATACCGTCGGAGAGGGAAGAATTTTTATTTTGCAAATAATAATAGGCACCTGCTGCCGCCGCACCTGCAAAGGCAGTAAACATTAAGAATTTGCTGAACTTTTTAGCCATAGAAATACTCCTTTCAAATTCGGTGTTATAGGAATATATTAATACTATTTTGCCAAAAAGGAAAGAGATTATGTGTAAATTTTTTATGAATAATGGGGGGATAAAGAGGACATGGGAACTATGACAGGACAGAAATGGTTGTCCGGCGGGTCATGATTGGGAACGCGGCATGTTTCCAGGAAACTCGTAGATTTCCCCAATCCACGAAAATGAAATAGACAATGTTTCGTGAAATATCCGAATTTTCCATTTCTATATAACTCTATATCGGAATTAGTTTACCATGTTTTAACCTTGATGACAATTCTTTTTTCCGAATTTAAGGGAAAAAAGAGTTAGTAAGATATGCCAATACAGATTTTTTCAGGGTAAAATGGATATTTTAGTGGTTTTTATGGTCAGATTTTGGGTCAGGATAACAGGCATCCCGTGCCTGCCAGTCTGCCGTCTGCCTTTCCCAGCCGATTTATTCAGGGTCAGATTTGTGGTCGGGAAAAAAGAAACGTCTTTAAAATTCCGGCTTCCGGACATATTTCGTGGATTGGGGAAATCTGCGAAACATCCTGTATAGCCGTTTGACGGGTTAAGATGCAGGGCAGAAAGGAGCATGACTGATAAGAATGATGTCCGCGGGCAGCAGCATAACCAAAACGGTTTGGCAGTACAGCGAACCGTTACCGGAGGAGACCATGGAATTTTTGCGGGGCATTGCCTCGGATTACCGTAAGGTAAAGAATTGCGTGTATGAAAGGTATTCCGGAATAGGGAGTTTGGACAGGCTTACACCGGTATACGGTATTTTAAACGAAATGCGTTACTGCGGGCTGAGGGAACAGTTGAACCTGCCTGCCGTGTATTATGAGCTTGCCATAACGGATGCGGTTACGGATATTAACCCTAAAGTTGTAAAATATTGACTCAAGTCGTTATATTGCTATTTTTTATGGATGCTAGACAGTACTCAAACCTTTAGTTTTACGTTGATAAGGAAGTATTCACAACAACTTATCATCAACGCTGACAAACAGGGTGCAAGCAAAAGCAGAGAATATATCACTTTCATTAGTGGTCGGTTCTCTGCTTTTCTGTTACGCAATAGAACACCGTTTTTGAGAGCAGACATATAAAACCCTTACCCCGCCACTTCAATACCCGCAAAGCCGCATAAATCAAGGACAAAATAACCCCTACTGCGTAACAATCCCCATAATAGATTGAGGGCGAAAGCAGTCTGCTGATTTCGCCCTCTTGACTACCCACAAGCAAAGGCGGGAAAAGCTGTCAAGGGCGCGTAGCGCGAAGTCTACCCTTGACAGCTTTTCCTGTCTTTGCTACCTACTATCGGTCGAAGCGGAATTTCAATATGGCTTCAATCAGTTTTGCCTTTAATCTGTCCTGCGTATCGTCATTGATATGCCCTTTATACATAGACAGATATTTGATGTATGCGGTATAGTGCCGCAATACTGCGTCTACCGCTTCCGGCTCTCCGGCAACGGCTTTTTCGATTACCTCAAAAGGTATCAGCTTTTTGTTCCTCATGTTTCAATTTCTCCCATTCTTTTCGTAACTGTTTCAGCGCAACATTTCTTCTGTGGTTTATCGTACTTCTGCAACGCCCGTACTGTCTGCCGATGGCTTCATCACGATAGCCAACGAAGTAATAAAGCAACAAAACTTCCCGCCTTAACTCCGGCAATTTTGATAATGCCGTTGCCAACCGTTCATCATCAACGATAACTTCCTTTCCCAACACAAGAAATACGGTCGGCTTGTCCTGCTTTTCAAAGTAGCTGTCCATAGCAGACGGTTCAAAATATCGTTCTGACATCAGATAGTCAAGGGATATTTCTCTTGCTTCTTTCCGCTTCAAATCCCGCCATGCGTTAATTGCTTC
>CAJUMD010000041.1 GCA_910587275.1 uncultured Kineothrix sp. | reverse complement strand
AATAAGAATAAAGAATTTGGTAAGTGCCAAAAAGCAAATACCAGTTGCGCATTATGTTACAATTTTTCCTCTCTCCGCATTTTTGTTTTCAATCATCTTAATACCTCATTCTTTCTGTGCTGTGTTGGTGGTCTCTGAAAACAAAAAAAGTAGCGGCCGGTTAATACAACGGTCTTTATGCGGTAGTATTTCTTATACAGCAACGGCGGAAAAAATCCTAACGGAACAAATAGAACAACATTTAGTATGGTATCTATTGGTCCGCTTATCATACCGAAAAACGGAATCAGAGAAATTTCAGGGTAGGAATGACATTGTACTTGTATAACCAATTCAGGCAATCTGTTACCAAAATTATCCGAAAATATAAATTTGCTATTTCATTTTCCGACAAAATATGATAATATTTTCCTAAGGGGATTTTTGCAACGGATGGTAGTTCTATGAAAAGGTTTGGAAATCCTTTTGATAGGACTTTTTATTTTGTGGGGACATAGCTCCTTTGGGGGAAAACGGTTCCTTCCGGGAAATACATGTTTTTAAGATTTCATGGAATACCGGCCGGAAGAAAAAATCTGATTTGCAAAATGTAGAATGAGTGGATGAAAAAAGGGATGAATGAATACCGTCTGCCTGATAGGGAAGTGGATATTCTCTATGTCATGTGGAATGCGGGAAGACCGTTGCTGGCATCGGAGATTACGGAGGCGGAAGAAGAATTGAAACTGGCAACCGTGCATACCACGCTGAAAAGAATGTTAAGAAAGAATTTGATTGAAGTCGTGGACTTTGCGAAAAGCGGTAACGTATTCGGCCGGTGTTACCAGCCGACGATTAGTCTGCGTGAATTTGAGCTGGGAAAAATATCCAGCGAATTCAAAAATAAAAAATGTAAGGATATCACTGCTTCAAATCTGGTGGCTGCGTTGTTGGATGAGGAAACTGACGGAGCGCTGGAGGCGGAACTGGATGAACTGGAAAAAATGATTCAGGAAAGACGGAAGGAGATATCGAAAGGGGGATGATATAAGGGGTGATAGGTTATGGTGACTTTTTCGGTGATGTTTAATCTTTTTCTTTTCAGCACCGTTTCCATTCTGCTGTTAAGATATATTTTTAAGGATAACAAGGTAATCCTGCAGTTGGATACGCGATTCTTACTGGTTTGTATGCTGGTAATCATGTGCCGCCTGCTGGTGCCTGTGGAATTTCCACTCACCAATAGCATTGCATTCAGTGGATTGTACTACCCTGAGTTTTGCAGATTCCTTAGGAACACGGCGGATATTACGACACCGGGAGGAATCAGGGTCAGGACAGTACTGGAAATGATATGGCTGTTTGGCTCCCTTATTGCATTTGTTTGGTTGGTAAAGTCGTATTGGGGCATCCGTATGGAAATGAAAACTTATAAGGAAGTAAAGAATGCCCATGTAATCGGACTGATGGAAAAGGTGAACCGGCAATACCGGCATCCGGTAGCATTTCGTATACTCAATATGGAAGGCGGCAGTACGCCCTGTGTGTTTGGGATTTTTAAGCCGTGTATCATGATACCGGATATAGAAGTGACGGAAAAGGAACTGGAATTTATTTTCACCCATGAGATGAAGCATTTTTACCGTGGTGATTTATGGATAAAACTGTTTTGTGAGATTTTTAAAGTGGTTTATTGGTTTAACCCGTTTGCGTATCTGCTGTGCAGGCTGGTAGCGCAGACACAGGAGATTAACGTGGATTTCAGCATCATGAGGAAATTGACGAAAAAGGAAACCTTAGACTATTCCGCATTTCTGATCAGGCTGACAAGGGACAGGGAAAAACGCAAGAAAAACAGAAAGTGGCTCATGGCTTTCCAAACCGAGAGCAGCATACTGATTAGCAAGAGGGTAAAACTGATGATGGACAACCTGGAAATCAGTACAAAGCGTACCATTGCCAGTGTGATGTTATCAATCGCGATGGTTGGATTGATTGCTGTCTGCCCGAATGTGATTATCTTGGAACCTTATAGTATTCCGGAGGAGGATGCGAGGGAAAGCGGAGGACTAAGGGATGGGAAAATGTATTATTTAAAAGATAAAAATGGTAAATACGACATGTACATTGATGGAAAGTATGCAGTGACAGTAGATCAAATATTTGATGAAAGTATACCTGTTTATTTTGATATGGAGGAAATTAAATAAAATGATTTATAGAAATTTAATGAAAAAAGTTTTAACAGGATTTTCAACAATAGCAGTTGCATTTGTGCTAGTAGGTGGTAATTGCGTGGTTGCATATGCGAGCGAAGAAGTAGTTATAGATGATGGTATGAGTGATGAGGGAATTGTACCACATTCGGATATTATTGAGTATAGATATAAGGTTGAAGGAACAAAAGTTTATAGACGCTTGTATAATTATTCTAAGGAATGTTGGGTTGGTGAATGGGAGTTTGTTACAGAAGGATATATAAAACCCGGAATGTAATGAAGTAAATTGAGGGTTGCTTGAATTGGAAAGAAATATTATCGTAAAACAAAATATTTTTCCTATTAAAGCTGATGGCAGATGAGGGAAAGAAATAAAAAACGCTGAAGGTTCCGTTATGTCTCCGTGAATTTTCAGCGTTTTTTGTAATATTACATATCTTCATTGCCGATAAAAGTTATTTAAAAAAATGAAAATGGTTCCGTCTAAAAAGAAACGGAAACACCAAAAAAGCAACCGCCCGACAAAGGCAAGGTTATTTTTTAAAGGCAGTCAATAACCAAGGCGAACCGGACAGTGATTTTTCGAACCAAATGATGCCAACGAGAGAACATAATGTCAAATCAGAGCTTTTAAGTCACGGAAATTAATTTTCCGGCATCAATATCCAGTCTCTTTTTGGAATGTAACGTCTGTAATAGTAAGTACATATAGAAGACAAGACATTCCATGCCTGTTTCCTACCGGGCATCAGGAAACATAACACCCACAAAATTGCGATGGTATCCAAATAGAGCCATACCGCATCCTTTCTTCATACACAGCACGGACGGGAGTTCTTTGCGGGGCTGCGGCGGCGGGAATGCCTGTCCCGTTTTTCCGTGCTTCGTTTTCGGCGAAGTTTTCTTAGCAGAATGCGGAAACACAAGGGGAAATGGGCAGGATGCCCATTTCAGCCCGATGCGGCAAGGATGCCGCTTGAGGGCGCCCGCAGCCTGTGAAAACCTACGCCATTCTGCTTAGAAAACTCCTGCCGAAAAAAGTGCACGGAAAAACGGGACAGGCATTCCCGCCGCCGCAGCCCCGCAAAGAACTCCCGTCCGTGCGTCCGTCCCCGCATTCAAACCTATCCAATAAATATTTAAATGACATAAAGTGAAATGATTGATATTATCGCACCGGTTAAGTATAATGAAATCAGTGCAACAGGGATTTCCACGATTTAAGATAACCCCGCCATTGTAAACATATACAACATACAACAATATACGAAAGGATGGAAAAATGGCAGACACTAATTTAGCCCAGGCGGTAGAGGCGGCAAATGATGCAAGTGCCTATGATACAAACATAAAATTCCTGCTTGCTGATAAGCAAATACTGGCACGGATTTTGAAATATGCCGTTCAGGAGTTTAAGGATATGGCGATTGAGGATATTATGGCCAGCATTGGTGAAGACATAGAAGTCGGGACAAAACCGTTGGATGCAGGACTCTCAAATATGGGACGTATAAACGCATCCGGTACGGAAGACAATATTCCCGGCGAGGGAAAAATTTTCTTTGATATCCGTTTTACCGCATATCATAAGGAAGCGGAAATGAAATTTTTAATTAATTTAGAGGCACAAAGGACATCGGACCCGGGTAAATTAGGATATCATTTGGAGAACAGGATTATATTTTATCTTGCCCGGATGATTTCCGCACAGAAACAGACCGAATTTTATCACAGTGATTACGATAATTTAAAAAAAGTACGGAGCATTTGGCTATGTCTGGACAGCAAAGAGGATGGGGAATCCATTGAGGAGATTAACCTTAGCAGAAATACCGTTTTTGGAAATAAGGCAAATCCGTATGACATTGACTTGATGCAGGGTATCATCATCAATATCAGAGGAGGGGAAACGGTAAAGGATTCCCAAAATACACTGATTTCCATGCTGGAGAAGCTGATTTCCAAGACAAGCGTGGAAGAAAAGAAACGGATACTTACAGAACAGTATGGAATGATAATGACAACCGGACTGGAAGGGAGAATACGGACTATGTGTAATTGGTCGGAAGCTATTATGGAGCAGGGTATTGCAGAAGGAATGAAACAGGGAATGAAACAGGGAATGAAACAGGGAATGAAACAGGGGATGGAACAGGGAATGAAACAGGGGATGGAACAGGGGATGGAACAGGGCATTGAAAAAGGGATAAAAAAAGAGCGGATTCATGCTATTGAGCGAATGATTCAAGCCAATTTGACAAAGGAGCAGATTATGTCCTGCGGCTATACGGAAGACGAATTTACGGAAGCGGAAAGTATTTTGTATGCAAATGCGTAAAAGACAGGTTTGGCAGAACAGGCCATGACTTTTCTTATGAGGAAGAAAGCAAGCATACATCCCAAGTACTGCTAAATGCGATTCAGGAAGCGCTGGACCAGGCAGTACAAGAAGAATAACCGGAACGGCGCCCGAAAAGGATTTCCGTGACATTACACTTTAAAAGCAGGGAAAAATATGGTATGATATAAGCGTCGGCAAACTATATAAACAGGAGGAACAAAACATGGGCTACATGGAGGAATTTAACTTTTGGTTAAGTGATGCGTATTTTGACGGAGATACGAAGAAAGAGCTGGAAGCGATCAAAGGTGACGAGAAAGAGATTGAAGACCGTTTCTACAAGGAACTGGAATTCGGTACCGGAGGACTCAGGGGTGTCATCGGCGCCGGAACAAACCGTATGAATATTTACACGGTACGCAAAGCTACGCAGGGGCTTGCAAATTACATTGTGAAGCAGGGCGGCAAAGGGAAGGGTGTTGCCATTGCATATGATTCCAGAAGGAAATCACCGGAATTTGCGGATGAAGCGGCTCTCTGCCTGGCGGCAAACGGTATTAAGGCATATGTGTTTGATGCGCTGCGTCCCACGCCGGAACTGTCTTTTGCACTGCGGAAACTGGGATGTATTTCGGGTATCGTGATTACCGCAAGCCATAACCCGCCGGAATACAACGGCTATAAGGCATATTGGGAAGACGGTGCACAGGTAACGGCGCCGAAGGATAAGGAAATCATTACGGAAGTGAAGAACGTAACGGATTACCATGAAGTAAAGACCATGGACAAGGATGAAGCAATAAAAGCCGGTCTTTATGAAGTCATCGGTGCGGAGATAGACGACGCTTACATGGCGGAACTGAAGAAGCAGATTATCCACCCGGAAATTATCAGGGAAATGGCGGATGACATGAAGATTGTATATTCCCCTTTTAACGGGACAGGAAATGTACCGGTCCGCCGTATCCTTTCCGAGCTCGGCTTTAAACATGTATTTGTGGTACCGGAGCAGGAAATGCCGGACCCCAATTTTACCACATTGGAATACCCGAACCCGGAAGACCCGAAAGCATTTACCCTCGCACTGAAACTTGCGAAGGAGAAGAATGCGGATATTGTCCTTGCTACCGATCCCGATGCGGACAGACTCGGTATTTATGCGCTTGATACCAAGAGCGGGGAATATATTCCGTTTACGGGGAATATGTCGGGTATGCTCATTGCGGAATACATTTTAAGGGAGAGGACGGCGGAAAAAATCATGCCGGAGAATCCCGCATTGGTTACGACCATCGTGACCACTAACATGGCGAAAGCGATTTCCGATGATTATAAAGTAAAATGCATCGAAGTGCTGACCGGTTTCAAGTATATCGGCGAGCAGATTAAATGGTTTGAGGAAAGCGGTTCCAACCATTATGTGTTTGGGTTGGAAGAAAGCTATGGCTGCCTTGCCGGAACCCATGCCAGGGATAAAGATGCCGTGGTAGCGGTGATGTGCCTGTGCGAAATGGCGGCATGGTGCAAGAAGAACGGTAAGACCGTATGGGACCAGATGCTGGAGCTGTATGAGAAATACGGTTATTTCAAGGAGACACAGTACGCAATCACGTTAAAGGGTATCGAAGGCTCCAAACAGATTGCGGAAATCATGGATAAATTGAGGAAAAACCCGCCCAAGGAATTTGGCGAGCTGAAGGTAGTGGAAGTAAGGGATTACGACAGCGGCAAAGTAGTAAACCTGGAAACCGGGGAGGAGAGTGAGACGGGACTTCCGAAGTCCAACGTGCTTTATTTCGACCTGACCAATGATTCCTGGTGCTGTGCCCGTCCTTCCGGTACGGAGCCGAAGTTAAAATTCTACATGGGAGTAAAGGGAACAAGCCTTGAGGACGCGCAGGCAAAAGTGGAGAAACTGACCGAAGCGTTAAAAGCCCATATTTAAAGGACAAACGGATAAACTGTATGGTTATGAGGGAAGAAACCCGCGTAAAAACGGGTTTCTTCCCCTTTTCAAAAAAAGCGTGGGATACGGAATACGTAAAACCGGAAAATATGAAATGATAAAAATACCCATAATACAAAATAGGAATAATAAGAAAGTCAAAAACAATAAAAAATCATGAAAATAATAAAAACGGTAACAATACGAAAGGCAGCAAAAGTAAATAATTTCAGAAAAGCCTATTATTATATGAAAAAAAACGGCATGGCGGATACGTTTTACGCCGTTTTGGAGCGGATGGTCATTGGGGAGGATACTTCTTCCTATTGCTACCGGGTGCCGGGGCGGGATGTACTGGAGAAGCAGAAAGCGGAAGGGGACAGGTATTCCTACCGGTTCAGCATTCTTGTTCCTGCTTATGAGACGAAGGAGGAATACCTGCGGGAAATGATGGATTCCGTGCTGGGGCAGAGCTACGGGAATCTGGAACTCATTATTGCCGATGCCAGCCGTTCGAAACGGGTGGAGAACGTGGTGCGCACTTATGCGGACGGCAGAATCCGTTATCTTTCCCTGCCGGAAAATAAAGGGATATCGGAGAATACCAACCGTGCGCTGGAAGAAGCACAGGGTGATTTTGTCGGGCTGCTCGACCATGACGACGTACTGGCTCCCGATGCCCTGTACGAAATGGCATCTGCCATCAACAGGGCATGCATAAAACAGCCGGGAGGCAACGAAAATGATAAAAACGGGATAAGTGGGGATACGCCATGGCTGCTGTATTCCGATGAAGATAAATGCAGCGCGGAAATGACAGAATTTTATGAGCCCCATCGGAAACCGGGACTGGATGTGGATTTGCTGCTTTCCAACAATTATATCTGCCATTTTATGGTGATGAAGCGGGAACTGATGCAGGAATTAAGATTCCGCCGGGAATATGACGGGGCACAGGATTATGACATGGTACTGCGTGCGGTCGGGAAACTGCTGTATGGAGGGGATGACCCGGAAGCGGAACGTGCCGTTTCCTGTGGGAACGGCGCAGCAAAAAGACACTGCAGAGGGTGCATGGCTGGAAGGAATGCAGTGGTCCATGTCCCAAAGGTGCTCTACCATTGGCGGTGTCACAGCGCGTCCACGGCAGAAAACCCGGAGAGCAAGCGCTACGCTTATGAAGCCGGGAAACGGGCGCTGGAGGATTTTTTAAGGAGCAGGAACTGGAAGGGAACCGTCAGCCATACGAAGCATTTGGGCTTTTACCGGATTGCATACGACGGGGGCATTTTCGCCCAACGGGAAGACGTAGGCGTTGCTGCAGGACCGGTTTATGACCAGGGCGGAAGGATTTGCGGCGGTGCGTACGGAAGAAAGGGCAATGTGCTTTACCGGGGCTTGTATAAGCATTTTAGCGGATATATGCACCGGGCGGTGCTGTATCGGGAAGTTTATGCGGCGGACCTGCGCCGTATGCGTGTCAGGAA
Organism: uncultured Kineothrix sp.; assembly: GCA_910587275.1. Classification (GTDB taxonomy): domain Bacteria; phylum Bacillota; class Clostridia; order Lachnospirales; family Lachnospiraceae; genus Kineothrix. The sequence continues at coordinate 18,736 of CAJUMD010000041.1, read as the reverse complement.
GGAACTTTGGCAGGTATTCGGGGAAGTGTTCGGGATGCCGTACCGGGAGGGACGGGACGGCTGGTTTGACGTTACGGGTATAAAAGGGGACGGGGCGGACCTGCGCCGGCAGTGTTTGGAATTTGGCAGGCGGGCGCGCCGGCTGGGCTATACGGTGGTATGGCTGCCGCGGGAAACAGGGCGGACAGGAAGGGAATAAAGAAAAGGCAGGGAATAAGGCAGGGAATAAAGAAAGAACAGGGCAATGCCGGATGGCTGCCGCAGGAAATGGGGTAGACGGAAATGGGAAACAGAAAGCAGTGGGACAAGCAATGCGGGAAACAGCGGAATAATAAATGGAATAAAGAACACCGGAACCGGAAATGGCAGGGACCGGACGCCGCTTCGGATTATGGGAAAGCGGACGGACGGGGAAACCATGGATGCCGCCGGAAGACGCGTATGGGAAAAAACGCCGGCACGAAGCCGGAAGTTACGGTAGTCATTCCCAATTATCAAGGTATAAAATACATCGGGGCATGTTTGGATTCCCTGTATGGGGGAAGCATGGTTCCCGAAGTGATCGTGGTGGACAACGGCTCCAAAGACGGAAGTGCGGAACTGCTGGCAAAACTGACCTCTAAGCGCGGGAACGGGAAATATCCTTCCTGCAGGCTGGTACGGTTCCAGGAAAACAGGGGATTCCCTGCGGCAGTCAATACCGGCATCCGTTTGGCAAAAGCAGGGTATGTGATTCTGCTGAACAACGACACGGAAGTGGACCGGGATTTCGTAAAAAACCTGTACCGTGCCATCCGCCGGAGAAAAGACGCATTTTCCGTCAGTGCGAAGGTATTGTCCCTGCGCCAGCCGGAAATCATCGATGATGCGGGGGACCTGTACTGCTCCCTGGGATGGGCTTTTGCTTTGGGAAAAGGGAAAAAGCGTACGGCGTACCGTAAGAATGCGGAAATCTTCGCATCCTGTGCCTGCGCCGCGGTGTACCGGAAAAGCGTATTTGAAACCATCGGCTATTTTGATGAAAACCATTTTGCTTATCTGGAAGATATTGACGTGGGATACCGAGCCCGGATTTCCGGCTACCGGAATTATTATACGCCGGATGCCCTTGCCTACCATGCCGGAAGCGCCGTCAGCGGCTCACGGTATAATGATTTTAAGGTCCGGCTTTCTTCCCGCAACAGCATATACCTGGTTTATAAAAATATGCCGTTCCTGCAAATGCTTTTAAATCTTCCCTTTTTGGCAGCAGGGACAGGGATAAAAGCTCTGTTTTTCCTGAAAAAAGGCATGGGGAAGGCTTATGTGGAGGGACTTTTGGACGGTATCCGGCTCTCCCTGTCCGAAGAAGGAAGGCGGCAGAAAGTGCCTTACCGGCAGGAATGTTTTTGGAACTACGTGAAAATACAGTTGGAACTTTGGCAGAACACCATGCGCAGGATTACGGGATAATGGCTGATGTACGGAAAACTGGGATTATAGAAATTTAAGTTGTACTTTTCCGCATAATATTGTAAAATACAAGACAGTATAGGAAAACTGGTGAAACTATGATTAAAGACAACCAAAAGCTGTTCAATCGATTACATCTGCTGGTGGATGCGGCTGTCATTGCGCTTTCCTATTTGCTGGCATGGCTGATAAAGTTTGAAACCCCGTTTGCGGATACGGAGCCGGGCGTCACCGCGCTGTCCACGGAAATTTATTTCAGTGCGCTTTATTACATCGTTCCGGGTTATATACTGCTTTATTATTTTTTTAATATGTACACACCGAAGCGGACAACCCGCAGGAAACATGAGATTGCCAGTATCATTACGGTGAATACGGCAGGCATCATGCTGTTTATGGTTGTCCTGTTTGCATTGAAAATAGAAAATTTCTCCCGTATGCTGGTGGGCATGTTTTACGTGATAAATATTGTCATGACATCCCTGTCCAAAACATTGATTCGGAATGTCCTGCAATATTTCCGTAAAAATGGGTATAATCTTAAGTATGTCCTGTTGGTTGGCTACTCCCGTGCGGCGGAGGAATACATTACGCGGATTAACGCCAATCCACAATGGGGATATGTGGTGCGGGGTATACTGGACGACAGGGTGCCCAGTGGTACATTGTACAAGGGTGTGAAAGTGCTGGGGAGGATTGAAAATCTGTTTTACATCCTCCCGGAAAATAAATTGGACGAGATTGCGGTTACGCTTGCGCTGGAAGATTATAACCGGCTGGAGCATATCGTGGATTTGTGTGAGAAATCCGGTGTCCATACGAAATTTATACCGGATTACAACAGTTTGGTGCCCAGCCGGCCATACACGGAAGACCTTATGGGGCTGCCGGTCATAAATATCCGGTACGTGCCGCTTACGAATACCCTCAACTGGGTGGCAAAGCGGGCGGTGGATATCGTGGGCTCCCTTTGCGGGCTGATTGTGGCATCGCCGGTGATGCTTCTTTCCGCAATTCTGGTAAAATGCACCAGCCCCGGACCGGTCATTTTCCGGCAGGAGCGGGTTGGGCTGCATAACAAACCGTTCCAAATGTATAAATTCCGTACCATGGAGCTGCAGAAACCCTCGCAGGAGCAGAAAGCATGGACGGTGAAAGATGACCCGCGGGTTACTGCTGTGGGAAAAGTGCTGCGCAAGACCAGCCTGGATGAACTTCCCCAGTTGTTTAACATACTGGTGGGTGAGATGAGCCTTGTGGGACCAAGACCGGAACGTCCTTTGTTTGTGGAGAAATTCAAGGAAGAAATTCCCCGTTACATGATTAAGCACCAGGTGCGTCCCGGACTGACCGGATGGGCACAGATTAACGGGTACAGGGGGGATACGTCGATACGCAAGAGGATTGAGTACGATATCTTTTATATCGAAAACTGGACGATGGGACTGGACGTGAAGATTATGTTCTTAACCATCTTTAAAGGATTTATTAATAAAAATGCCTATTGATACGATTGATAAGGGAGTGTTATTATGGCTGAAAATTCCAAAAATATAAAGAATACCAAAAAGGGAAAAAGCGGCGGGGAGGCAAAATCTTCCAAAGGCACGGCAGGGAAGAAAATGACGGCGAAGGAAAGGGCAAGGAAGAAAAGGAATAAGATTCTCTTAATTGTGGTGGAACTCTTTGTCCTGGTTATCATGGTATTTGTCCTTTATGGCGTGGTACAGGGTTCAAAAGTGGGAAAGCACGACATGAAAGAGGAAGATATCGTTATAAACCCTGAGGTAAAGGAGCGGGAAGAAACCACGAAGATGAAAGGGTACCGCAACATAGCTTTGTTTGGCGTGGATTCCACGACGGGTGCGTTGGCGAAAAATACCAGAAGCGATACCATCATGATTGCGTCCATCAACCTGGATACGGGGGAATGCAAACTGGTTTCCGTATACCGTGATACCTATCTGAACCTGAGTAATGATTCTTATAATAAGTGCAATTCCGCTTATGCCAAGGGCGGACCGGAAATGGCAATCAGTATGTTAAACATGAATTTGGACATGAACATTACGGATTTCGTTACAGTGGGATTTGCCGGGCTGGCGGATACCATTGATGCCCTGGGCGGTGTCATGATTGACGTGGACGAGGCGGAAATTAATCATTTGAACAGTTACCAGTTCACGATGGCACAGCAGTTGAAAAAAGAATATAAGGAAGTGACACAGACGGGATACCAAAGGCTGAACGGTCTGCAGGCGACGGCATACTGCAGAATCCGTTATACGGCGGGCGACGACTTCAAGCGTACCGAGCGCCAGCGGGAGGTACTGATGGCGGTGGCGGAAGAAGCCAAAAAGGCATCTCCGGCCACGCTGAATGAGATTGCAAACAGCGTGTTTAACGAGGTTTATACCTCCCTGGATTTGGCGGAGATTATAGAACTGCTGGGTGAAATCAGCAATTATGAAATTGTGGACCAGGCAGGATTCCCCAACGAGCAGTACCGGACTACCGGAAATATCGGTTCCAAGGGAAGCTGCGTGATTCCCGTGGATTTGACGGAAAACGTGGAGTGGCTGCATGGGTTCCTGTTCGGGGAAGATTATACGGCATCTTCGGATGTGCAGAAATACAGTGAAAAGATTAAGAGCGATACAAGCCCTTATCTGAAATAAAACAATATGCATAAAGAGGAAGATTAAAGCAGCCGTTCGGACAGGCATGCGCATCGGAACGGTTGCTGATTAAGGTAAAAGGGCCTGCCATGGGGGTCCTTTTACCTTGGGTCGGTGAGGAAGTGGGACAGTGAAGAAAGTGGACATCATCATTCCGGTTTATAAACCGGACCAAAGTTTTTTTACTTTAATCGAAAGGCTGGAAAAGCAGACGGTTCCCGTCAACCGGATTCTCCTGTTTAATACGGAGCAGAAATATTTTGAACGGCTGATATATGGAACCTCCTTTTTGGAAAAGTATCGCAATATATACGTCACACATTTGTCGAAAATGGAGTTTAACCACGGCGGTACGCGCAAGAGAGGGGTGGGAAAATCGGATGCACCCATATTTGTTATGATGACACAGGATGCCATTCCGGCAGACGAGTCGATGCTGGAAAAACTGTTGGAGCCGTTGGAAACGGAGGAAGTGGCGGTGTCTTATGCGAGACAGTTGGCAGCGGAGGACTGCAATGAAATTGAACGGTTTACGAGAACCTTTAACTATCCGCAAGAAGGAAGGCTGAAGACCAAAGAAGACCTTTCCGTCCTTGGAATCAAAACTTATTTCTGCTCCAATGTATGTGCGGCGTATAAGCGGGAAATATACGAGGAACTGGGCGGTTTCATTAAACACACGATTTTTAACGAAGACATGATATATGCGGCTGCTGCCATACAGGCGGGATATAAGGTGGCATACAGTGCGGGAGCGAAGGTCATCCATTCCCATAACTATACTTTTGTACAGCAATTCCGACGTAATTTTGACTTGGGGGTATCTCAGGCGGACCACCCGGAGGTATTTGCCGGTATTTCCTCGGAAGGGGAAGGAATTCAACTGTTAAAAGCCACTTCCGCGCATTTGTGGCATACGAAAAAGAAAAGGATGTTGCCCAGGCTGTACATAGGAAGCGCGTATAAATATGTGGGATTTATACTCGGAAAGCATTACCGGAGACTGCCGCGTAAGATGGTGTTAAAATGCACGAATAACAAAGTTTACTGGGAGCAGACGGGGCGGATACGCTCCAGCGAGAAAATAGACGCCTCCCGCGGGTACGGGAAGACAGAGGACGGCAGGTAGGTTTGGGTGCCGTCCGGGATTTTATACGGTATTTGGCTGTTTGCCCGCAGGCATGTCCTGCGGGCAGATTTTTAACAGAAAACGCATAATTTTATCACAAAACGGTCACATTTCACTTTTATACTAAATGCAAAAGTAAGGAACAGCAAAAAGAAAATAAAGAAAAAAATAAAACCGGAAAAGAGGTAATAATTATGTATGGGAACAATTATCCGAATGATTATGGCAGCGGCAACGGCAAAAACGTGGTGGACGGTACGGCAAAGGAAGTAAGTACGGGAAACGGCAATGCCGGAGGGCAGAATGACCAAGGTTCCGCTCATAACGGCAGTTACCGTTATGGCGGAAACGCCGGGTATGAAAGCGCCCGGTACGGGAATACAGTCCCTTCTTCCCAAACCGGCAGTCATTACGGAGGCGGGAACGGATATGGTTCCGGTGCAGGCGGGGAAAACCGTTACGGAAACCTGTATGGGAGCGGAGACGGTTTTCCGGCAGGTGACGGAAAAAAAGGGCAGAAGAAAAAAGAAGGAGCGGGAATCGCTTACTGGAAAAAAGCGCTTGTGGCGGTCAGTATGGGATTGTTTTTCGGAATTTGTGCCGGCGCCGGGTTCTTTGCAGTGACCACCGTTACGGATGCCCTGAAAGGAAAGGGAAATGCCGGGCAGGAAACCATGGAAGCGGCGGAAAGCACTCCGTCCGGTATGGAAGACGGCATCTCGGGTAAGACACAGGAAGCGGCGGGCAGTATAGCGAAAACAACGGATAACGTGCCGGTTCCGGCAGGCACGGAGGGCGCGCAGGCAGTAATTATGGACGTCAGCGGTGTGGTGGACAATGTGATGCCGTCCATTGTATCCATTAATAATACGTATACGCAGAGAATGTCTTATTTCGGACAGATGCTGGAAAGTGAATCCACGGCGGCAGGCTCCGGCATCATTGTGGGGGAAAGCGACACGGAACTGTTGATTGTGTCCAATTACCATGTGATTCAGGATGCGGATAAGCTGGTGGTACAGTTTGTGGACGGGGCGGAGGCGGAAGCACAGATGAAAGGCTCCGACCCGGAGATGGATTTGGCGGTCATTGCGGTACCGCTTGATAAGGTAAATGCCGATACGAAAAACGCCATAGCGGTTGCCGCTTTGGGCGACTCCGACAGCCTGACCGTGGGGGAACCGGCGGTTGCCATCGGAAATGCCCTGGGCTACGGGCAGTCGGTGACGGTAGGCGTGATTAGTGCCCTGGACAGGATTATTGATATCTCCAATACGGGTGAAATCCGCACGGACACGGAAGACGGCGCAAAATTCATCCAGACCGATGCGGCAATTAATCCGGGCAATTCCGGAGGTGCGCTTTTGAACATGAAGGGCGAGGTAATTGGAATAAATTCCAATAAAATCGGCGGCTCCGCCGTTGAGGGCATGGGTTATGCCATTCCGATTTCCGCGGCAAAACCGATTATCGAGGATTTGATGTTACGGGAAACAAGGATGAAAGTATCGGAAGACAACAAAGGTTATTTAGGGATATCGCCGTTGACGGTGGTGGAACAGATGACGGAAGATTACGGTATGCCAAAGGGTGTGTATGTATCGCAGGTCTTTGAGGGTACGGGCGCGGAAGCGGCAGGCATCGTAAAAGGGAATATCATTACGGAATTTGACGGAAATAAAATCAATAGTTCAGAGGATTTGCTGCGAGTGATGGAATACTATTCCGTGGGCGATACGGTACAGGTGACCGTTATGCATGGCAGTCCGGACGGATGGGAAAGCAAGGAAGTTACGGTTACACTGGGAAGACGGACGGAATAAGGCGTGCGTTTGGATAATGTAAAAGCGGATGGGCATATGGGCGGCTGCAGTTTGGGACTGCAGCCGTTTTGCTGACTCTTTTGGTTTATGTGTTTGGCCGGGTTTCCGTAGTTTTAGAAAATGTTTACTTGTTTATCATTTTACCATGCATTATAATGAATAATACAGGGTCCGTGTGCCGTAACGGGAACCGGGAAACGGCGAATAAGAAAAGAGAAGGAAGATACGGCGGACAGGGAAGGAAAGGTAGAGCGATGGGCGATTTTGACCATAAAGATTATGAGGACGAACTGCGCGATGATACGTGGAAGGATATGGGCGAAGGGGAAGTGAGCGAGGACGATTACGAGGAAGACGCAGAGTACGGCGGCGGTGACAACAGCGGGGAAAGTGCGGAACTGACGGCACAGGAAGCGGCGGATTCCAAAACCGGTAAAAAGGAACCGGACGGGCAGAAGAAGGAAGGCGAATATGAGGATGTCTGCTTTATCTGCCGCAGACCGGAAAGCAAGACGGGGAAGATGTTTAAACTCCCGAACAATATATCGGTGTGCAATGACTGTATGCATAAAACTATGGACACGGTCAGCCAGTTTGATTACCAGGGGATGCTGGGGAATGCCAATTGGGGGGAGGAACTGGATAAAATCAGCAAGGGGCAGGGATTCCCGAACATCAGCTTCGTGAACCTGGCGGATTTGCAGGGGGAAGGCGGGATTCCCAATAAGCAGAAAATGAAACGGAAGAAGCCGAAGGAAAAGGCGGAGCCGGCGTTGGATTTCCGTAACATTCCTGCACCCCATAAAATCAAAGCCCAATTGGACGAATACGTGGTGGGCCAGGAGAAGGCGAAGAAGATTATTTCCGTGGCGGTTTATAACCACTATAAGCGGGTGGCCACCGGGACTATGGATGAAATCGAAATTGAAAAATCCAATATTTTGATGCTTGGACCTACGGGAAGCGGTAAGACGTATCTGGTGAAGACTTTGGCAAGGCTGTTGGACGTACCGCTTGCCATTACGGACGCCACGTCGCTGACGGAGGCGGGCTATATCGGCGACGATATCGAAAGCGTGGTGTCCAAGCTGCTGGCGGCGGCGGAAAATGATGCGGAGAAGGCGGAGCGGGGCATTATTTTCATCGATGAAATCGATAAAATTGCCAAGAAAAGGAATACGAATTCCCGCGACGTCAGCGGGGAATCCGTACAGCAGGGAATGTTAAAACTGCTGGAAGGCGCAGAGGTGGAGGTTCCGGTAGGCGCCAACAGCAAGAATGCCATGGTTCCGTTAACCACCATTGATACGAGGAATATTCTTTTTATCTGCGGCGGTGCATTTCCCGATTTGGAGGAAATCATTAAGCAGCGGCTCAACAAGGGGACCGGCATCGGCTATGGGGCGGAATTAAAGGATAAGTATGATAAGGATAAAAATATCTTAAGCAAAGCGGCGGTGGAGGATATTAAGAAGTTCGGCATGATTCCCGAATTTTTGGGACGGTTGCCGATTCTGTGTACGCTGGACGGACTGACGAAGGAAATGCTCATAAAGATTTTAAAGGAGCCGAAAAACGCCATTTTAAAACAGTACCAAAAGCTGCTGGAGTTGGATGAGGTGAAGCTGGAATTTGACGATGGGGCGCTGGAAGCCATTGCGGAGAAAGCAATGGAGAAGGATACCGGCGCACGGGCATTGCGTGCAATCATCGAGGAATTTATGCTGGATATCATGTATGAGATTCCGAAGGATGATAATATCGGCAGGGTGACGATTACGAGGGAATATATTGAAAATACGGGCGGACCGGTTATTGAAATCCGCAGTAAACGGCCGGAAGCGCCGGATTTGCCGAACACTGCCGGGAAGCAGGGCATATAATAAGAAAAAATGCGGATGGATGGCATATGGCATGTAGGGAACAGACATTGTCCAATGACTATGCGGAAGCGCTGTTGGATTATATTCTGACGGAAGATGATTTAAAAGGGATGGATTATTGCACCTTCAAGCTGGATGAACAGTTTACCATACTCTATTTCCGGCGTCTTGGGATGCAGCAGCCGATTAACGTGAACCAGTATACTTATAATTCCGTCCCCAAACTGTACGGGCTGATGCAGGATGAGGACGGAAGGACGGGGGGATTTGACACCACGAGCCTGTCCAAAACCGGTGTTTTACAGGTACAGCGTCCACCCCTTTCCCTGACGGGGAAAGGGGTTATTGTGGGCTTTGTGGATACGGGAATACGTTACAATATGGATGTTTTTATGAGAGAAGACGGGTCGTCACGGATTCTTTCCATTTGGGACCAGACGATTCAGGGCGGAACCCCGCCGGAGGGATTCTGCTTTGGCTCGGAATATACCAATGCGCAGATTAACGAGGCGCTGCGCAGTGAAAATCCTCTCTCCGTGGTTCCGTCCACGGACGAGGACGGACACGGCACGGCGATGGCAAGTGCGGCGGTGGGGAAGAATACGGATTTCGGATCGCTGTTCCAGGGAGCTGCCCCTGATGCGGACATCGTTATGGTGAAATGCAGGGAAGGGAAGCAGTACCTGCGGGATTATTATATGATTCCCGAAGGGGTTCCCGCCTATTGTGACACGGATATCGGGATGGCAGTGAAATATCTGGACCAATTGGCGAAGGTCGGCAGACGCCCCGTGGTAATCTGTATTGCAATGGGGACGAACTGGGGGGATCATGCGGGCAATTCCGTCTTATCCCGTTATTTAAGCCGTATTGCGGAGAAAAGAAACCGGGTGGTTATCATTCCGTCCGGCAATGAGGGGAACGCGGGGCATCATTACAGCAGCGTTTTTGCCATGAACGGCGCCGATATCGAACAGTCGGTGGAAATGCGGGTGGGAGAGAACGAACCGGGATTTGTGATGGAGCTTTGGGGCGGCCGGCCCAACATCATGAGTCTTTCCATCCGTTCCCCGGGGGGAGAGACGATTCCGACCGTGGATTTCAGGAGCAGGGAAACGCGTAATTTTACGTTTGTGTACGAACGCACACGGATTACCGTGGACCATGTCCTTGTGGAGCAGGGGTCGGCGGATGAACTGATGGTGCTGCGGTTCACGCTGCCGACGGCAGGGGTATGGACATTCCACGTTACGGTACAGGGGGATACCGGATACGGGTCTTTTAATATGTGGCTGCCCATTACGCAGTTCCTCCGTTCGGAAACTTATTTCCTAAGGTCCACTCCTTACGGTACGCTGACGGAACCGTCTTTGGCAAAGAACGTGATTACACCGTCTGCCTATAATGCGGCAAATAACAGTTTTTATATTGATTCCAGCCGGGGATTTGGCAGGGACGGGGACTTAAAACCCGACTTTGCCGCACCGGGGGTGGATGTGCCGACGGTGCTGGGAAACCGGAGCGGTTCCTGTATGGCGGTGGCGATTACGTCCGGTGCGGCGGCACAGTTTATGCAGTGGGCCGTGGTGGAAGGAAATGATGTCCTGGCACAGAGCGGTGAAGTGAAATCTTATTTCATACGGGGGGCGGTCAGGGATTTGGATGTGATTTACCCGAACCGCTCCTGGGGGTTCGGACGCCTGAACGTGGCGCGGGCGTTTGAGATTATTGCCGGGACGACTTTGGCGTGAAAAGAATAGACCGGTTCATGGGCGTACACAAAAGCAAGGCGTCCCATGAACCGGTTTTTGTATGATATGAAATATTTAATGAAATCGATTTCATCAATATGTACAAAAAATATACAAAAAAAAGAACTGAAAATTATTGGTAATAACTATTTACAAAAGAAAAGCGGCATTGTATTATGATGTTGTGATGTGAAATCGATAACACACAAGGGGACAGGGTCTGAAAGACGGGGAAACAAGAAGCAAACGTAAAACAGGAAAGAAAACCAAAAAATGAAAACAGGAGGAATGGATGGTATGCAGCAGGTGAACGTAAAATTTAACAGTGTAGATCAGATCCGGCAGTTCGTGAATATTATTGGTAAATTTGAATCCAATTTTGACTTGGGTTCCGGTCAGAGAATCGTGGATGCCAAATCCATACTTGGGGTGATGGCATTGGATTTGACGGGGCCGGTCCGTCTGAGGTGTCATTCGGATGATATGGAAATCGCGGAGAAAATTGCGCCGTTTTTATGTTAAATCTGATAAGAATAAAAAAGAAGACAAGAATAAAAAAACAAGAATGAAAATAGAAAAACAAGAATAAGAATGCAGGCAAAGCGGGGGATTCCTATGAAACAGTATGATGTGGTGGCATTGGGCGAGTTGTTGGTTGATTTTACGGAAAACGGAAAAAGCATACAGGGGAATCCGGTGCTGGAAGCAAATCCGGGCGGTGCGCCCTGCAATGTGCTGGCGATGTTAAACCGGCTGGGAAAGAGAACTGCCTTTATCGGTAAAATCGGCGACGATATGTTTGGCAGCCAGTTGGAAGCGGCGCTTAAGGAGACGGGAATCGATACGCGCGGACTCAAAAAGGATAAGACGGTGAATACTACGCTGGCATTTGTTCATACGAAGGAGGACGGGGACCGGGAATTTTCTTTTTACCGGAATCCGGGCGCAGACATGATGCTGTGCGGGGACGATTTGGACATGGGACTGCTTTCGGACTGTAAGATTTTCCACTATGGCTCCCTCTCCATGACCCATGAGGGCTGTCGGGCGGCGACAAGGAAAGCAATTCAGGAAGCGGAGGAAAACGGCGCCCTTTTGTCCTTTGACCCCAATCTCAGGGAACCTTTGTGGGGAAATCTGGAGGAAGCGCGGGAGCAGATTCTATACGGTTTGGGGCATTGCCATATCCTGAAAATATCAGACAACGAAATCCGGTGGCTGACAGGAGAGGAAGATTACGACAGAGCGGTGGGGATGCTGCAGGAAAAGTACCCAATCCCTTTGGTTTTTTTATCTTTGGGGAAGGACGGCAGCCGCGCCTACGGAAAGGACTGCAGGGCGGAATGGCCGGCGTACGTGCAGGAACATACCATTGAGACAACCGGTGCGGGGGATACGTTCTGCGGCTGTATTCTGAGCCGGATACTGGAAATCGGATGGAAGGAATACGGGAAAGGGGAACTGGAACAGATGCTGCGGTTTGCCAATGCGGCAGCGTCCATTATTACAACGAGGAAAGGCGCGCTGCGTGTCATGCCGCGCAGGGATGAAATAGACGCGCTGACCTTTGCTTGGCACTGATGCCTGCAGGCAACGGAAAAACGGTATGGGAATACCGGAAGGAGGAGGCGGCAGGGGTGGAACAAAGAATTGTTTTCCTGGATATTGACGGGACATTAACGGAGGCGGGAAGCAACGAACCGCCGGAGTCTGCCGTACGCGCCATCCGGCAGGCAAGGAACAGAGGGCATTATGTATTCCTTTGCACCGGCAGGTGTTACGGGATGCTGATGCCCTTGTTAAAATATGGTTTTGACGGTGTCATAGCCAGTTCGGGCGGCTATGTGGTGTGCCGGGACGAGGTGGTTTATGACTGCCCGATGACGGAAGCACAGAGGAAGTCCGCCATGGATGTCTTAAAAAAGAACGGTGTATTCCGGACGGTGGAATGCAGGGACGGTTCTTATACGGATGAAGAATTAAAGATATTTTTGGGGAACTATGACAAAAGGCTGCTGCGGGAGAGGGAACGGCTGGAAGAAACGCTGCATATCCGCCCGATGGGGGAGTACGGGGGACAGCCCGTATACAAAATCGTGGCAATCAGCCCGACCATGGCACGGTTGGCGGAACCGGAGAAAGTTTTGGGGGCTGACTTTTCATTCTGCGTGCAGAAAGACGGGAAAGATAACGGACTGGTGAATGTGGAAATGGTGAGCTGGGAGTTCGACAAGGGAAGGGCGATGAAGCGTGCCTGCGATTATCTGCATATCCCGTTGCGGAACTCCGTCGCCATCGGTGACAGCATGAACGACAGGGAAATGCTGGAAGCGGCAGGCGTTGGTATCTGCATGGGCAACGGAAGCCGGAAAATCAAGGAACTGGCGGACGATATCTGCCCGCCGGTTTGGGAAGACGGGCTTTACCATGCATTTTTAAAACACGGGCTGGCGGTTTGCGAAGCCTGAAAAGGAGAGGGAGAATATGAAAGAAGAAGCGGGGCAGGTATTTCAAAAAAGGTTGGAAAGGCACCATGACGAGCTGCGGTGGCTTTACATGGAATTATACGGGAATGATTCCATGTTTGCCGAACTGTGCGACCATATGTGGCAGTTTTACACGGAGAGGAAGGCGCGGCTGAAGGAAGACGATGCCGGAAGGGAGAAGGACGGCGGTTGGTACAGAAGGAACGATATGCTCGGAATGATGTTCTACATTGACAATTTTGCGGGGAACATGAAGGGCGTGGAAGCGAAGCTGGATTACATTAGCGGGTGTAATGTAAACTATATCCACCTGATGCCCTTTCTCGATACGCCCAAAGGACGTTCGGACGGAGGATACGCGGTATCGGATTTCCGTAAAGTGCAGGAAAACCTGGGTACCATGGAGGATTTGGAAAGTCTGACGGCTGCCTGCCGGGAAAGGGGCATCCATGTCTGTATGGATTTTGTCATGAACCATACTTCGGAGGAACATGAGTGGGCGAAAAAGGCGCGCGGCGGGGACGGGGAGTATATGAGCCGGTATTTCTTTTTTGACAACCCGGAGGAGCCTGCCAGATATGAACGGACGGTGCCGCAGGTATTTCCAACCACTGCACCGGGGAATTTTACATGGCTTCCCGATGCCGGGCATTATGTCATGACTTCTTTTTATCCGTACCAATGGGACCTGAATTACAAAAATCCAAGGGTGTTTAACGAGATGATGTACAATTTCCTTTACCTGGCAAACCGCGGAATTGACATTATCCGTATCGATGCGGTACCGTATATTTGGAAGGAGTTAAATACCCAGTGCCGGAATCTTCCGCAGGTGCATACCATTGTGCGCATGATGCGCATGATCAGTGAAATCGTCTGTCCCGGCGTGCTGCTTTTGGGTGAGGTGGTCATGGAGCCGGAGAAAGTGACGCCTTATTTCGGGACGGTGGAGAAACCGGAATGCCATATGCTGTATAACGTTACGACCATGGCGACCACATGGCACACGGTGGCAACGAGAGACGTGAAACTGCTGAAAAAACAGCTTGATACCGTAAATGCACTGCCGAAGGACTATGTATTCCTGAATTACCTGCGTTGTCATGACGATATTGGCTGGGGGTTGGATTACGGAACCCTGCGCATGGACGGGATGGAGGAACGGGCGCACAAAAAATACTTAAACGATTATTTCCAGGGATATGCGGGAGGAAGCAACAGCCGCGGCGAACTTTACAATGCGGACCCGACGACGGGGGATGCGCGTTTCTGCGGGACGACGGCATCCATGTGCGGCGTGGAAAAAGCGCTGGAGGAGCAGGACGGCGCAGCGCTGGAGCGGGCAGTGAACCTGGATTTGATGCTTCATGCGTATATGTTCCTGCAGTCGGGGATTCCGGTGCTGTACGGCGGGGACGAAATCGGGCAGCTCAATGATTACGGTTATAAGGAAGATCCCGATAAGGCAGAGGATTCCAGGTACCTTCACCGCGGACCGATGGACTGGAAACGGGCGGAACGTGCCGGGGATGCGGATACGCTGGAAGGAAAGATTTTCCGGGGGCTGGGACGGCTGGAACGGATACGGAAAACGGAAAAAGTATTTGTTTCCTGCGCCGATACGTGGACGGTGGAAACAGGGAATCCTTCCGTCCTGTGCATGGGCAGGCATTATGACGGTGAACAGTTAATCGGGGTATTTAATTTCAGTGAGGAAGGGAAAATGGTACGGCTTGGGGAAGACGGCGGCAGTTACCTGGATCTGCTGTCTGGGGAAGTATGCAGGACGGCGGAAATCAGGCTGCCGGGGTATGGCTTTTATTATTTAAAAAAACGTTAAGCTGTGGTATATTATAAGATATGGGGCAAACGGATGGCGGGGGTGCCATTGGTATAGTATAAGGAGTCATTTTTATGAATATAGCAGAGATTGCAAAAATGGCAGGGGTTTCGAGGGCGGCAGTTTCCCGTTATTTTAACGACGGTTATATTTCGGAGGAGAAGCGGGAGGCAATCCGTCTGGTGGTAGAGGAGACGGGGTACCGTCCTTCGGTACAGGCACAGATGCTGCGGACGAAGAAGTCGAAGATGATAGGGGTAATCGTTCCGAAGATTGCCTCCGCCGCCATCGGCAGGGTGGTGGAGGGGCTGCTTGCCGGTTTGGACAGGAACGGGTACCAGATGCTGTTGGCGGTTGCCCAAAATGACCCGGAAAAGGAACTGGAGTATCTCGCCGCATTCCGGGACAAGCAGGTGGACGGTGTGGTGCTGGTGGCGACGGTGTTTACGGCAAAACATAAGCGGATGCTTAAAGATTTATCCGTTCCGGTGGTTATTGTCGGACAGCGTCTGTCGGGTTATTGCTGCGTGTTCCATGACGATTACCATGCCACGTATGACCTTACGAAGCTGCTTATAAAGAGGGGAAGGAAGAAGCTGGGGTTTATGGGGGCGATACCGCAGGACCAGGCAGCAGGTGCGGAACGCTACCGGGGATTCTGTGATGCGGTGTGTGACATGGGCTGCGGGGAGCTGGCAGAAAATACGGTGACGGCTGCCTTTACGATGGAGTCGGGATACGAGAAGGCAGGGGAACTGCTGGAAAAATGCGACGGACTGGACGGTTTGGTCTGTGCCACCGACACGATGGCTGCCGGTGCGGTACAGTATATGCGGGAGCATGACAGTAGGCTTTTGGAGCGGATACTGGTGGCGGGGCACGGGGATTCCGCTATGGCAAAGGTAACGGCTCCGCCGCTTATTACGGTGCGCTATTCTTATGCCAAAAGCGGGGAAATTGCGGTGCAGATGCTGATGGATCTGCTCGGGCATGTGGAAGGCGCCGTGAGGGAAGTAAAGCTGGGGTGCTGTATCGTGGAACCGGATGGCGGGGAAAAATAACAGGAAAAAAGGGGGCGGAGGATGGGATACCTGCTGCTTATTACGGGAATCTTCTTTGGGGATTTGCGGATAAAGGATTATGTGGAGGAGTCATTTCCGGAGGAAGGGGAATGGAAGAAGAAGGACGGATTGATACGCCTGCGTAAGCATTATAACCGGGGTGCGTTCCTGAATGCGGGGCAGGAAAACCGCCGGATGGTGGCGGCGCTGTCCGTGTGCCTGACCTTTTTTGTGGCGGTGCTGTTTGCGGCAAGTCTTGGAACAAAGGGAAACAGGACTTTACGGACGGGACTTGCCATGCTGCTTGGCGGGGCCTTCAGCAATACGTATGACCGGTGCAGGAGGAAGTACGTGGTGGACTATTTCAGCTTCGGCGTGAAATGGAAGCGGCTTTCCCGCATTGTGTTTAATATTTCGGATTTTGGGATTATTTTGGGGGCTTTGACGGCGGCGCTTGCTGCGGGGAAATAATAGGAAGCAGTAGAAAATGACAGAAAAAAGTTATGGAGAGGATGCGGAACCCATCGGTTTTGGCATCCTCCCCTTTGTTTGGAAGATGCCGTTAAACGGTGCACGGGACGCGCGGCGAGTAGGGAAGATACCCTCCCTACTCGCCGCGCGTCCCGGCTGTAACGGCTGTTACGGGCGGATGACGGTTCCTGCTTTTCCTTTCAGGGCTTGTGCCGCATGTTCCAGCGAGGTAATCAGCACGCTGCCGTTTGGATTTGCCTGTAAGTAGGCGATGGATGCCGTGATTTTGGGAAGCATGTTTCCTTCGCCGAACTGTTTTTCTTCTATATAGGAAGCGGCTTCCGCAACAGTCAGGCTGCAGATGGCTTCCTGTCCGGCAGTACCGAAATTTTTGTATACGCAGGGAACGCCGGTCAGGATGATGAGCCGGTCCGCCTGCAGGTCCCCTGCCAGTTTACCGGCAATGGAATCCTTTTCGATGACTGCGGACGCGCCCTTTAGGGCGTGTTTCTGTTCAATGACCGGGATACCGCCGCCGCCGCAGGCGATGACAATCTGGTCCGCGTCGGCAAGTGCGCGGATGGCATCGATTTCCACGATATCAATGGGGGCAGGCGCCGCGACTACGCGGCGGAAGCCTTTTCCCGGCGTTTCTGCCACATAATTTCCTTTTTTTATTTCCGTTTCGGCATCCTCCTGGGACATGTAGCGCCCGATGCATTTCGTCGGTTCGTAAAATGCATCGTCGTAGGGGTCTACCGTCACCTGCGTCAGTATGGTGCTGACCGTCTTGGAAATTCCGCGGCTTAGCAGTTCCGCACGCAGGGAATTTTGGATATCATAACCCACGTAGCCCTGGCTCATGGCGGAACAAACGCACATGGGGGCGGGCGTGTAATCGATGTAAATGCGGCGCAGTTCGGTCATGGCTTTATGGATCATGCTGATTTGCGGACCGTTACTGTGGGTGATGGTAAGCTGGTAATCCGCTTCTACCAGGTCAGCCAGTGCCTTTGCCGTTTTCCGTACCGCGTCGTGTTGTTCCATGGTGGTGTATCCCAGCGCCTGATGGCCGAGGGATACGACTGCTCTTTTCTTCATGTGTTCGCACCTCTTTTTATTGGATGATATATTTTTTTCATGTTTTGTTGTAAAATAAAAAATAATTTTAAAAGGTTGAAACAATATAAAAATTATAGCAAAGGATGTTGGATTTCACAAGATGCAACTGAAACCGCTTTACGGAAAACAAGGCATAAGGCGGAGTGGACGTTACTGGTCACCGAGTGAACAGTAACGGGTGGACAGCAATCAGGAAGCGGATAACATCCAACATACATAAGAGGAGGCCCATATGGGAGCAGTATACGGATATGTGCGTGTTTCCTGCCGTGACCAGAATGAGGACAGGCAGATGATCGCAATGGATGAAATGAAGATACCGAAGAAAAATATTTATTGGGACAAGCAGTCGGGAAAGGACTTTAACCGTCCGATGTACCATAGGCTTTTGAGGAAGTTAAAACCCAACGATTTGCTTTACATAAAAAGCATTGATCGGCTTGGCAGGAATTATGAGGAAATATTGGAGCAGTGGAGGATATTGACGAAGGAGAAAAAGGTGGATATCGTGGTAATGGACATGCCGCTTTTGGACACAAGACAGGGGAAGGATCTGATGGGGACGCTGATTGCGGATTTGGTGCTGGCGCTTTTAAGTTACGTGAGTGAGAGCGAGCGGCAGAATATCAGGAGCAGGCAGAGGGAAGGAATTGAGGCTGCGAAGCAGAAAGGAGTGCAGTTCGGCAGACCGCCGAAACCTGTGCCGGAGAATTTCGGGCAGATTTGCAATAAGTGGATGGCGAAAGAGATATCGGCGGATGAGGCGGCAAGGCTTTGTAATTTTACGCGGTCGACGTTTTATAATAAGGCGAGGGGACGGCGGGGCTGAATTGTTTTTGCTGCCAACAGTTCAGCCTGAAATGTTATGTCCGTGGGTGAGTGCGGACGCAAAAGCCGGGAACGGAACCCCCTGCCCGGTTTGGTTCCTGTCTCCCCGTGCTTCCCCTGCCGGCATCTGTTCAAACCTGATGGCAAAAATGGGCTATTTCTAATTATGCCCGGCCGTCGGTTTCTGACCACGGCGGCGAAACTCCTCACAA
>CAJUMD010000040.1 GCA_910587275.1 uncultured Kineothrix sp. | reverse complement strand
CAATCGGTGAAGGGGCTGTTATTGGAGCTGGCAGTGTTGTGACAAGAGATATTCCGCCGCATAGTCTTGCCGTAGGTAATCCATGCAGGGTCATTAGAAAAATTACGGAAAAAGACAAAATGGAATGATTTGGTTTTATGTGGCAGCGACTTCTTAAACTTAATGGTAAATTCCGGTTTATCATGCCAAAACTAAATAATTGCAACAGACAGCGGTAAACTTTTCACAGATTTACCGCCGTTTTGTTATCCACAAGCAGCCATGAATGACATATCACCTCCCCTCACTGTCAATACTGAACTTGTACCCGGCTTATGACCGAAGATGAAATCGCGGTCATGGACGGGGGCAAGTGCATTTTACAGATGCGCGGTGTGCGCCCGTTCTTTCCGGATAAATTTGACATCACAAAGCACCCGAAATACAAGTACCTTTCCGATGCAGACCCGAAAACGCCTTTGACATGAAAGGCTGGATATGATTCCTGCGGCAGTAGGTATAATAAGGCATAGCATCATGGGCGGAATCCCAAAGCCATTTGCTGACATGATAATCCGGCAAACTGTTCAACGGAAATTTTTTCGGCAGATTCTGCTTTGGAGCCTTTCTGCGTTGGCTTTTCCACTTTTTTCTTTTTGACAGGATGCACTGGGTTTAGGGCCGAAGACGGAATATTTGCTGCGGAGCAGTTCATCTGTATAAGTCAGGCCAAGAGTCCAGAAACGTTCAATAATATCCCAGGTGGAAGCGGGAAAAGAGGAAGGGACAGGATAATATTTACGGAGATTTTCAATAACAAAGTTTTGATAGGCGGCATGACCGCCGGAATTAACAGGTAACATAAAATCGCCTCCAATCGAAAAATATGTCTTATAAATAAGGGCGCAAAGAGTCATAATACGGTTGGAAATTTCTTGTGCAAAGGATAGGGATTGGGTATAATAGCGAATATGGGATAGGATGCAAAAGAGAAGCATCCGTGTATGCAGATACGGGAATAAGGAAGCAGGACTATGAAAGAATACGAAACACACCACCTGATTAAAGGGGAAGATTTAAACCATCACGGTACTCTGTTTGCGGCGCGTGCGGCGGCGTGGCTGGTGGAAGCCGCGTTTTCGGCGGCGGCATGCGAATGCGGGACGGCGGAAGGGATTGTGTGCCGCAACCTGCATGACATGGAATTTACAAGACCACTGGAAAAAGGAAAGGTGGCGGTTTTTAAGAGCCGCGTGGCGTATGCGGGGAAAACAAGCCTGACGGTATCCGTGGAAGCCGTGGATGCCATGACGGGTTTGGGGGCGGTTACAGGTTTTGTTACGTTTGTTACATTGGAAGAAAGCAGCGGCAGGAAACGGGAACACGGTATTGTGCTGGATGAAGCGGGGGATGAACGGGAAGCCGGACTGCGTGCCAAAGCGTTGGAAGTAAGGCGGCGGAATACATAAAACGCGTAAACAGGAATCTTGAAAACGAGAGAACAGAAAACGGAAGTGTGAAAACACGAAACCCGAAAACCTGAAAAAAGAAACGTAATACAGAAAAATAAAAAGGAAAAGCGGATAATATGGATACCACATTACAGGAATACCGGGAGATGTTAGCCGGTCAGCCGGCAAAAACAGGGAAAATGTTATGGAAACTTGCCAAAAAGGGAAATTTGCAGGCAGTGGAAGCCCTGCATGGCTACTATGAAAAAATTATAACGGAAGCGAAAACGGAGAAGGAAGCCGCCAAAATCCGTAAGCAGGCATTTAAAGTATGCCTTGCAGGCGCCGGACAAAACAGTCCGTATTGGCTGATTATGACAGGGGAAATGTACCGTTATGGAATCGGAACGGACAAGAACGGGCAAAAGGCTTTTGCCTGCTATGAAAAGGCGGCTGCCCTCGGTTCCGTGGATGCCGCCGTAAAAGTAGGACGTGCATATATGAACGGAATCGGCGTTCCCGTGGATTATGGGGAGTCGTTACGCTTTTTTGAATCGGCGGCAGGGCAGGATAATCCGGAAGCCATGGTACTGCTGGCATACCAATACGAAAACGGAAAAGGCACCGCCACCGATTACGGGAAAGCGTTGGAATGGCTGGACCGGGCGGAGCGAAGCTGTCACGGATGGCTGGAAAGGGAACTGACGGAGAGAGACAGGAAAGATTACCAATCGCTGTTGGGGGACGTGGAACAAAAGCGCAGGCATTGCGAAGCCGTATCCTGCGTGGAAGTATTGGAGAATGAAACCATTCCGGAGGAAGAAAAACAGAAAGCATTTTCCAGACTTTTGTGGCTTGCCGGGGAAGGAAACGATTCCCGGGCGCAGGTGCATCTTGGAATCCTGTACGAAGAAGGAAAGGTCGTGGAGAAGGATGAGAAAAAGGCGTTGGATTATTACCTTATGGCGGCAAGAAACGGCTCCACCGGAGCGATGAACAATATCGGTAATTTTTACCTGCACGGAAAAGCGGTGGAGAAAGATTTGGACAAAGCGTTTGCGTGGTATCAAAAGGCGGTGGAATTGTCGGGGAATGCCGCGGCAGGGTGTTCCCTCGGCATGTGCTTCCA
Source organism: uncultured Kineothrix sp. (assembly GCA_910587275.1). Classification (GTDB taxonomy): domain Bacteria; phylum Bacillota; class Clostridia; order Lachnospirales; family Lachnospiraceae; genus Kineothrix. The sequence continues at coordinate 24,348 of CAJUMD010000040.1, read as the reverse complement.
GTATGGCTACGGAACGGCAGTGGATTACGGAAAAGCGCGTTATTATTACGGGGAGTCTGCCAAGCAGGGATTTGGGCTTGCCATGTACCGCCTGGGATGCTTATATGAACAGGGTCTTGGCGTGACGAAGGATGTCCGAATGGCAAAACAGTATTTCGGCGAAGCGCTGCACTGCGGGTACCGGGACGCGGCGCTGAAATTATAACGGAAAAAAGGGATAACAATGATAGGGTAACGGATACGGAATAACAGGGAAACACGCGCGGATTGGTATCCGGAAAGGAGTCAAATGTACGAATTAATCCAAGTAGGCGACCGCACATACTATATTGACTGTCCGTCCAAAATCGGGATTTACCGGATGGAAGGGGACAGGGTCTGCCTGATTGACAGCGGCAACGACAAAGACGCGGGGAAAAAGGTGTGGAAGATTTTGGAAGCCAACGGCTGGAAGCCGGACCGGATTTTGAATACCCATTCCCATGCGGATCATGTGGGCGGGAACCGTTTCCTGCAGCAAAAGAGCGGGTGCAAAGTTTACTGTGCGGGGGTGGACCGGGTGTTTGCGGAGCATACGCAGTTGGAGACAGTCATGCTGTACGGGGGATTTCCTTATCAGGAATTAAAAAATAAATTTCTGTGCGCCCAGCCAAGCGGGGCGGAGGAACTGACGGAAGACGTGCTGCCGGAAGGCATGAAAATGCTGCGGATTGACGGACATTCCTTTGCCATGACCGCGTTCGGCACGGAGGACGGTATTTGGTTTGTGGCGGACGGGCTGACCGTGGACGACATTATGCGGAAATACCATGTGTCCTTTTTATATGACGTGGAGACATTTTTGGAAAGCCTGGATAAGCTGGAAAAACTGGAGGGCAGGCTCTTTATCCCCTCCCACGGGGAGACGGCGGGGGACATCCGTCCTTTGGTGCGGCGCAACCGGGAGAAAGTATTGGAAATCGAAGCGCTGCTGCGGGACATCTGTGCATCGCCTGCGGGAAGCGAAGATATTCTGAAGGCGGTTTTTGACCATTATGGTTTGACCATGGACGGAAACCAGTACGTACTGGTGGGAAGCACCATACGCTCTTACCTGTCATGGATGAAGGGGAAAGGAGAACTGGAACAGGAATTTGAGGATAACCGCATGGTTTGGAAAAGCCGGGGCGGGGATGTCCGGACGGAGAACCGGGTTTGCGTGAACGAGGACCGGGAAGACGTGTTAAAGGACATCGAATGCTTTGCCCTTGACATGGACGGTACGGTTTACCTTGGGGAACAATGGATTGACGGTGCGGTGGAATTCCTTTCCCGCATCGAAGCGGCGGGGAAAAAGTATGTCTTTTTAACGAATAATTCTTCTAAAAGTCCTGCCGTGTACGTGGAAAAATTAAAGCGTATGGGACTGGACGCGGGGAAAGATAAAATCATCACTTCCGGGCAGGCCGCCATTTTTTACCTAAAAAAACATTATGCGGGAAAGCGCGTGTTTCTATTGGGAAACGATTTGCTGCGGGAAGAATTTGCACAGGAAGGAATCCTTCTGTCGGAGGATGCCCCGGACGTGGTGGTGACGGCATTCGATACGACGCTGGATTACCGGAAGATGTGCAGGGTGTGTGATTTTGTCCGTGCCGGACTTCCCTATCTTGCCACCCATCCCGATTATAATTGTCCTACCGAGACGGGATTTATCCCGGATGCCGGTTCCATCCATGCCTTTATCCATGCTTCCACGGGACGGTACCCGGACCGTATCATCGGAAAACCCAACGGGGATATCGTGGATTACCTGCTGGAAAGAACCGGGATACAGCGGGAAAAGACCGTTATGGTGGGGGACAGGCTGTATACGGATATCGCGGCGGGCGTAAATAACGGACTGAAAAGTGCGCTGGTGCTAAGCGGGGAAGCAACGCTGGAGGATTTGGCGGCTTCGGAGGTACGACCGGATTTGGTGTTTGAATCGGTGGCGGAGATGGGGAAATTTTTGTGACCTGCATGTGGGAGTATGGGGAGGACAGGAAAGCAATTTTGCCATACATTAGAATGGATCTTTAAGCACACTTTGGCACGAAGGGGAAAGAGTGGAGAGATGGAAACAGGAAAAAGAGTCAAAGGGAAAGGATACTCATGGAACTGAGATTTTATTTCGGCGCTTCCGGTTCCGGCAAGAGTACGCAGCTCCACAGGGAAATCGTGGACCGTGCAATTGCCGAGCCCGGGACGGATTTTCTGGTTATTGTGCCGGACCAGTTTACGATGCAGACACAGATGGATTTGGTGAAGGCGCACCCGAAAAAGGGAATTATGAATATTGACGTTTTGAGTTTCGGAAGGCTGTCACACCGGATTTTGGAGGAAGTGGGAGGCTGTGCGCGGACGGTACTGGACGATACGGGAAAAAGCCTGGTGCTGCGCAGGGTGGCGGAAAGCATCGGGGAGGAAATGCCCGTCATCGGCAGTAACCTTGGGAAAATCGGTTACATCCATGAAGTCAAGTCTGCCATTTCGGAATTCATGCAGTACGGTATCGGCGTAAAGGAACTGGAAGAATTGACGGAGTATGCCAAAAAGAGGGGGGCGCTTTACCACAAATTAAAGGATTTGGGCGTGCTGTACCGGCATTTTTTGCAGTTCATAAACGAAAAGTACATAACTACGGAAGAAACGCTGGACCTGCTCTGCCGCCTGCTGCCCAAATCAAAACTTATCCGCAACAGTGTGGCTGCTTTTGACGGGTTTACGGGCTTTACCCCCATCCAGAACCGCCTGATCCAGAGTATGATGGAGCTGTCTAAAGAGGTCATCGTGACGGCGGTGACGGACAGCGGGGAAACGAACCCCTACGTACCGGACGGGGAGCAGAAATTATTTTATTTAAGCAAGAAGACGGTGCGGGATTTGGAGCGGCTGGCGAAAGAGGCAGGGGTGCCCCGGGGGAAAGACGTGTTCGCCGGACGGCAGGACGTGCTGCCGCGTTTTGCCGGAAACGGGGAAATGCAGCATTTGGAAAGATACCTGTTCCGCTATCCGGCAAAGGCTTATGAAGGAGAAAACAAAAATGCCATCCATCTGGTGGAAGTGTCTTCGCCGGAGGAGGAAATTCGCCAGGTGTGCATCCGTATGCGGGAGTTGGTACAGGAGGAGCATTACTGTTACCGGGATTTTGCCATAGTCACCGGCGATTTGCCGGCTTATGCGGGGCATGTGGAAGCGGAGACGGAAAAATTCGGGATTCCCGTGTTTGTGGACCAGACCAGGGGGATTCTGCTGAACCCGTTTACCGAATATATCCGCAGCGCGTTAAAAATCATCATGGAGAACTTCTCCTACCGCTCGGTGTTCCATTACCTGCGCAGCGGACTGACCGGTTTTGAGAGGGAAGATACGGATGTTTTGGAAAATTACGTGCTGGCATACGGCATCAAAGGGCGGATGCGCTGGGAACGGATCTTTACCGCCAAACCGCCGGAAATGGAAGCGGGAGAGTTAGAAAGGCTGAACGCAGTGCGCGCCGCTTTTTTGGAAGAACTGGCGCCGCTTTTGGAGCTTACGGGGAGTAAGGGGGGAAAGGAAGCCGGAACCGCAGGGGAGAAAATCCGCGCCCTCTATGCGTTCCTGATAAAAAATAAGGTGCAGGAGAAACTGGCGGTTTACGAGCGGAGGTTTCAGGCGCAGGGCGGTATGGGCAAGGCGGCGGTACGCGCAAGGGAGTACGGGCAGATTTACCGTTTGGTGATGGATTTGCTGGACCAAATGGACAGCCTGCTGGCAGAAGAACGGATGGACATGAAGGAATTTGCGGATATCCTGGATGCCGGTTTCGGGGAGATTCAGGTAGGGACGATTCCGCAGAACGTGGACCGCGTCGTGGTGGGGGATATCGAAAGGACCCGCCTGAAAGAAATCAAGGTACTGTTTTTCGTGGGGATTAACGACGGGAATATTCCGAAAAATACGGGGAGCGGCGGACTGATTTCGGATATCGACCGGGAATTTCTGCAGGAGTCGCCCTATGAGCTGGCACCCACGCCCCGCCAGCAGATGTATATCCAAAGGCTGTATCTGTACCTGAACATGACCAAACCTTCCTGCCGGCTATACCTGTCTTACAGTAAGGTGGACAATGAAGGGAAAAGTATCCGTCCCGCGTATTTGGTGGATACCGTGCGGAAACTGTTTCCGGCGCTGCAGACGCAGCATCCCCAAATGCGGGATACGGCAGGACAGATTAAGACGAAACGTTCGGGCATGGATTACCTGGCGGATATGCTGCGGGATTATGCGGCGGGTGATATGACACAGGAGGGACAGACACGTTTTTTTACCGTTTACCATACATACCGGAAGGACGAAGAATACGGGGAGAAAACGAAACGGCTGGTGGACGCCGCCTTTGCCCGTTACAGGGAACATCCCCTGGGCAGGGAGATTGCGGGGCTTTTGTACGGCAGAATGCTGGTGAGCAGCGTCAGCCGTTTGGAGCAATACGCATCCTGCGCCTACGCTCATTTTTTGCGGTACGGGCTTTCCCTGAAAGAGCGGGAGGAGTACGGTTTTGAATCCGTGGATATGGGAAACGTGTTCCATGGGGTATTGGAAATCTTCGCCGGGAAATTACAGGAGGGCGGATACAGTTGGTTTGATTTTGACGGAGAAACGGCGGAACGTCTGCTGCGCAGCGCGCTGGATGCCTATGCGGCGGCATACGGGGAAACGGTGCTGTACAGTACGGCAAGGAACGAGTATGCCATCGAACGGATGCACCGCATCTTAAAGCGTGCGGTGATGACGCTGCAGTACCAGCTGAAAAAGGGAAGTTTTGTTCCCCGCCGCTTTGAAGTGTCCTTTACGGAAGTGGACGATTTGGAAGCGGTGAACATCGCTCTTGGGAAGAAGGAGAAGATGAAGCTGCAGGGACGAATCGACCGGATTGACACCATGGAGGACGGGGAACATGTCTACGTGAAAGTCATTGATTATAAGTCCGGCAGCAGGAAGTTTGACCTGGCTGCAGTATATTACGGACTGCAGTTACAGTTGGTGGTTTACATGAACGCTGCCCTGGAACTGGAGAAAAAGAAAAACGGCGGGAAAGAAGCGGTTCCGGCGGCAATGCTGTATTACCAGGTGGCGGATCCGGTGGTGAAGACGGAAACGGAACTGACGCCGGAGGAACTAAACGGACAGCTTTTGCAGGAACTCAGGATGACCGGAGTGGTCAATAAAGACGACAGGATTGTCACATCGCTGGACGGGGAATTTTCCGGCAAGTCCGACGTGATACCGGTGGAACGGAAAAAGGACGGCGGCTATGGTGTCAGGTCCGGCATCTTGGACGCCGGGGATTTGCAGGAGGTGTCCGGTTACGTCAACCGGAAGATAAAGGAAATCGGAAGGGAGATTCTGGACGGCAGGATTGCGGTGGAACCATGCAGACAGGGGACGGATACTTCCTGTGATTACTGCTCCTTCCGTCCGGTCTGCGGGTTTGACGGCCGGATAGACGGGTACGGCTACCGGAAGCTGCAGGAGTTGACGGGGGAGGAGGCTTTGGAGCGGATGAAGGAAAGAAATTTTGAGGATGGCGGCGGGAGGAACGGATGATATGGGAATGGCATATACCCCGGAGCAGCAGAGGGTGATTGATTTACACGGTAAAAATATTCTTGTTTCGGCGGCGGCGGGGTCAGGGAAAACGGCAGTGCTGACGGAGCGTATCGTGAAGATGGTCAGCAGCGGGGAGCGGCCGGTGGATATCGACCGGCTTTTGGTGGTGACATTTACCAACGCGGCAGCGGCGGAGATGCGGGAGCGGATTGGGGCTGCAGTGGCGGCAAGGCTGGAAGCGGAACCGGACAATGAACATCTCCAGAAACAGGTTACGCTAATTCACAACGCCCAGATTACCACTATTGACAGCTTCTGCATGTTTGTCATACGCAACAATTTTAATGACATCGGTTTGGACCCCGGTTTCCGTGTGGCGGACGAGGGCGAGCTGCGCCTGTTGAAACAGGATGTGATGCAGGAACTGTTAGAGGAGCGGTTTGCCAGAAAGGAAGAAAGTTTCCTGCGCTGTGTGGAATACTTCAGTACGGGAAACCAGGACCGGGCAATCGAAGGGCATATCCTGAAACTATACCAGTTTGCGGAGAGCAATCCATGGCCGGAAGAATGGTTAAGGGAGCGGAAGAAAGATTACGGCGCGGATTCCGTGGAAGAACTGGAACAGGCAGAATTTGTGGAATTCGGCATGGAGCAGGTGCGGTTGATGGCGCAGGACTGCCTGCGGAAAATATGGGAATGCATTGCACTGTGCGAGCAGCCGGACGGACCTTACATGTACGGGGCGGTACTGGAAAAAGAAGCGGGACAGTTGGAAAAGCTGGCGGCGATTTCCCGCTACGGGGAGGGATATGCCCTGTTCGGGGGGATGGTTTTCGGCAGGCTGCCTTCCAAAAAGGACGATTCCGTGGACGTATCCAAGAGGGAGATGGTACAGGAAATCCGCAAAGACATCAAGGAAACGGTGAAAAAAATATGCGCCAGGTATTTCCCGGTGCCGCCGGAAACAGTCCTTGCCTATATGCAGGGGAGCAGGGAAGCAGTCGGCATTCTGGTGGATTTGACGCTGGCGTTTAAAGAAGCCCTGGACCGGAAGAAGCGGGAGGAGAACATTATCGACTTTTCGGATATGGAACATTTGGCGCTTTCCATCCTGGTGCGGAGGGTGGAGCCGGACGGGACGGAAACCGGACAGGAAGAAACGGACGGAGGGAAAACGGAGCATTCCGGGAAAAGGTACGAACCCACCCGGACGGCGTTGGATTACCGCGAGTTTTATGAGGAAATCCTGATTGACGAGTACCAGGACAGCAATCCGGTGCAGGAGATGCTGCTTGAGAGTATTTCCGGCGAGTCGGCAGGGCGTTTTAACCGTTTCATGGTGGGGGACGTAAAGCAGAGCATTTACAAGTTCCGCCTGGCAAGGCCCGAAATCTTCATGGAAAAATACGGGGAGTACGGCGGTACCGGACAGGACGGCGAAACGCAGGGGAAAAAGGAACGCATAGACCTGCATAAAAATTTCAGGAGCCGGAAAGAAGTACTTTCCGGCGTGAATTTCCTGTTTGCACAGATGATGGGTAAGAAACTGGGCGGTGTGGAGTATGACGGGGACGCGGCATTGTACTGCGGCGCGGAATATCCGGCGTGGGAGCCGGATACGGAGCCTAACGCCACGGAACTTCTGCTCATCCGTAAGGAGGAGCAGGGGGAAGATACGGAAGGGGAAGACGGTAGAGCGGCGCCGCGGTCTGTCCGGCAGAGGGAGGCGCTTGCGGTGGCGAAGCGCATACGGGAGCTGACGGCGCATTTTAAGGTGACGGACAGGGAAAGCGGTACGCTGCGTCCGGTGGCATATAGAGACATTGTCATCCTGCTCAGGACGACGGCAGGATGGGACGAGGACTTTAAGGGCGTATTGAAGGAAGAAGGGATTCCCGCCCATGTATCTTCCAAAACCGGATATTTTGCCGCAAAGGAGATACAAACCCTGCTGCAGCTTTTGCGTATTTTGGACAATCCGAGACAGGACATTCCTCTGTTCGGCGTGATGAAATCCTGTTTCGGCGGTTTTTCGGATGAGGAGATTGCCAGGGTCAGGGCATCCGGAAAAGGGAAAACGTGCCTGTATTTCGCCCTAAAGCAATTTTCAGGAAAGGAAGGGGCGGACAACGGAACTAAACCGGAGCAGCTTGTGGAAAAAGCGGCGGGATTTCTGGATTTTGTGGAGGAGTACCGGGAGAAAACGGTTTACATGCCCATCCATGAACTTTTACAGGATATTCTTGCACAAACGGATTACCTGCCCTATGTGGCGGCGATGCCGGGAGGCGCGCAGAGGAAGGCGAACGTGCAGATTCTTTTGGAAAAGGCGTCGGCGTTTGAGCGGACCAGCTATTACGGACTGTTCCATTTCGTCCGTTATATCGAACAGTTGGAAAAATATGACGTGGATTACGGAGAGGCAAATGTTTTGGACGAAAACGCGGATGTGGTGCGGATTATGAGCATCCATAAGAGCAAAGGGCTGGAATTTCCGGTCTGCTTTGTCTGCGGTCTTGCCAAGAAGTTCAATATGCAGGATTTGCACGCCGGGATGGTGGCGGACGTGGACATGGGAATCGGTGTGGATTATGTGGACGTGGAGCGCCGGATGCAGGCGAAAACGCTGCGGAAAAATATCGTTGCGGAGAAGATGCGGCTGGATAATTTAGGCGAGGAACTGCGGGTTCTCTATGTGGCATTGACGCGGGCGAAGGAAAAACTGATTATGACCGGAATCCTGGAGCGGCCGGAGAAAAAAATCGCTTCCCTGCTTCCGGCGGCAGCGCGGGAGGAATGGCGGCTTCCCTATGGGGAACTGGCAGGGGCATCCTGTTATCTTGATTTCCTGCTGCCCGCACTCTGCCGCCACCGCGCATTTGGCGCGCTGTGGGGGGAATACGGACTGGACGCGCCGGAGGGGAAATTTATGCGGGAATTCAAAGGGATATTAAACGGGGAATTAAGCGGGAAAACGGAAGCAGAATTTCATGCGGCTTCTGCGGAGTTTGGTTTGGACGCCCCGTTTTGCATCCGCATGGTGGGGGATGAGGATTTTATGGAGGCGGACATTGCAAAGCAGGTATCCGCGGAGGGGGCAAGATTCCGGCTGGAAAGCTCCGATGCATTGACCGATACGGACAAGGAATGGATGACATACCTGTCAAAGGTCTTTGCGTACCGGTATGAACATGCGGAATTAGCGGATTTATATACGAAGACCACCGTGTCGGAATTGAAGAAGGCGGGGCGGGAGGAGGAGCAGGACTTTTCCTTCCGGCTTTACGGGGAAGAAACGGTCATACCCTATATCCCGAAATTCATGCAGCAGGAGGAAGATATCGGCGGCGCGGGCAGGGGAAGCGCGTTCCATAAAGTGATGGAACTGCTCGACTTTTCTGCCGCCGGAAAGAGGGGGAGTGTGGCAGGGCAGATGGGACGCATGGTGCAGGAAGGGATGTTAAGCGCAGAGTATGCGCAGGCGGTATCCGTTTCCGCCATCGAAACTTTTTTGGGGACGGCGCTTGCCGCGCGGATGAAGCGTGCGGAGGAGGCGGGCTGCCTGCACCGGGAACAGCCCTTTGTGCTGGGGCTTCCGGCAAAGGAACTGAACGGGAAATTCCCGGAAAGCGAGCTTGTGCTGATTCAGGGCATCATAGACGTTTATTTTGAGGAAGACGGTGAAATCGTGGTGGCGGACTACAAGACGGACCGGGTGGACAGCGGGCAGGAGTTGGCGGCAAAGTATAAGACGCAGTTGGATTATTATGCCCATGCCCTGCAGCAGCTTACGGGGAAACGGGTCAAGGAGAAAATATTGTATTCTTTTGGGCTGCGGGAAGAAATCCTGTTGTGACGCAGGCGGTTTCCGTGGTATGATAATAGTGTATGGACTGGCTTTTGAGGGGAAGAAAGTATTGACAGGGACGAAATCGAAAACAGGAACCGGAATTCAGAAGGGAGATTCCAATGCAAAGGATACTGGTAGTGGATGACGCGGAACTGAACCGCAATTTGCTGCAGCATATACTGGAAGACGATTATATAGTGGATTTGGCGGAAGACGGGGAGCAGGCGCTGCGGATATTGGAGGAGAACCGGAAGGAGACGGCAGCGCTCCTTTTGGATTTGCGGATGCCGAAGATGGACGGCTTTGCCGTCATTACGCAAATGAAGGAAAAGGGATGGATACAGAGGATTCCCGTGCTGATCATCAGCGGGGAATGCGCCGTGGAAACGGAAAACAGGTGTTTTGAACTTGGTGTTTCGGATTTTATCCGTAAGCCGTTTGTAAGCTCCACGGTAAAAAAACGCTTAAAGAATACCATAGAGTTGTTTGACTGCAAAAACCGGCTGGAAATGAAAGTGGAGGAGCAGGAGGAAACGTTAAAGAAACAGGACGAAATCATCCGCATCCAGGCGGAGAAACTGAAGGAGGCGAAGTCTTTCCACCGGCTGATGCTGGAATACCAGTCCGCCATCATGGAAGTGGAAACAAGGTTAAAGTCGTTAAACGCGGAATTTTCCCAGGAATACAACAGGAATCCCTTCGAGTCCATCAAGAGCAGATTAAAAACGCCGGAAAGCATTTATGAAAAGCTGGAGCGGAAAGGGTATCCTGCCACGGTGGAAAATATCCGGGAACAACTGATGGATGTGGCTGGGGTGCGGATCATCTGTTCTTTCCCGGACGACATATACCGGCTGGCGGAGCTGTTTACCGGACAGGATGACATTACCGTGCTGCGGGTGAAGGACTATATCAGGAATCCGAAGCCCAACGGTTACAGGAGCCTGCACCTGATTTTAAGCGTGCCGATTTTCCTGTCGGGCGGAAAGAAGCAGATGAACGTGGAAATACAGTTCCGTACCATAGCCATGGATTTTTGGGCGAGCGTGGAACATAAGTTAAAGTATAAGAAGGATGTGGAGGATGCGGATGAAATTGTCGGGCAGTTGAAAATCTGTGCGGATTCCATAGAAACTTTGGATTACCGGATGCAGGAGATCCGCAACCGGATTGACAAACGGGACGCGGCGCCGGAGATGGAAAAAAATATACTGCAAAAAGCGCCTTCCGGCAAGGAAGCTCCGAAAGGCATTCTATGCAGTTAGAGTTATGCGTGGCGGATATTGGTAAATTCCGAGATTTCCCTGTTTACGGTCACCAAATCGTCCACGCACAGGTCATGGACGGAAGTATGTCCCGTAATCCGTGCGAAAGTTTTTAATTCTTCCAGGGTGACGTTCAGGTAATTTGCCACTCTTTGTGCGGATTGGTCAACCTTAAGCCGTTTTCTCAGTTCCGGGTTCTGCGTGGCAATGCCCACCGGACAGTTGCCGGAACCGCAAATCCGGTACTGCTGACATGCCGCCGCAATCAATGCCGCGCTTGCAACCGCCACGGCATCCGCTCCCATGGCAAGGGCTTTTGCCGCATCTGCGGATACGCGCAGCCCGCCGGTGATGACGAGGGAGATGTCGGAGTGTACGGAATCCAGGTATTTCCTTGCACGGTACAGGGCATATACGGTGGGAACGGTAGTGGCTTCCCGCAGGAAAAACGGGCTGGAGCCGGTTGCGCCGCCCCTGCCGTCAATGGTAATGAAATCCGGTCCGGCATAAACACAGTATTCCAAATCCCGCTCGATTCTTCCGGCGGCAATCTTGATGCCGATTGGTCTTCCGTCCGAACGGTTCCGCAGCATCGTAACCATATCCTTTAAGTCTTCCCTGGAATGGAGTTCGGGAAACCTGCTGGGGCTTTGGATATCCTCTCCCTGTTTTTTCCCACGGATCCGTGCGATTTCCGCCGTTACTTTTTCTCCCGGAAGATGGCCGCCCATTCCCGGCTTGGTTCCCTGTCCGATTTTGATTTCGATGGCATCCGCCGCGCGCAGGTTTTCGTCCGTCACGCTGTATTTATTGGGTATGTATTCAAAAATATATTTATAGGATGCTTCCCGTTCTTCGGGCAGGATGCCGCCCTCCCCGCTGCACATCGCCGTCTTTGCCATGGCGGAGCCTTTTGCCAGGGCCACCTTGATTTCTTTGGACAATGCGCCGAAGGACATGTGGGAAATGTAGACGGGATTTTCCAAAACCATCGGACGCTTTGCATGTTTTCCGATTACGGTCATGGTGGATACGGGCGCCCCGTCATCCAGCGGGGCAGGATTAAGCTGCGCCCCCAAAAGCAGGATGTCGTCCCAGCTTGGCATGGACATCCGCGTTCCCATGGAGCCGCCGATGCTTTTGCCCGTAACCGCCATCTGGTGGATTTCTTCCATATAGCGGCAGGATTCGTCGGTACGGTAGAAACTTTTGTCATAGCTTAAGTCATTGGACACCGTGCCGTTTTGTTCCTCCGTTCCCGCTTTCTTTTCTTCCTCCCCGGCTTCCCGGAACCTCTCCGAAGGCTGGTGGCAGACCGGACATTCCTTTGGCGGCGTGTCCCCTTCCTGTACATATCCGCAGACGCTGCAAATAAATTTTTTCATATGTTTTTGCCCTTTCTTTTGTTGTTTTGTGGTATGGTTGGACAGTTTTTTGGCTGTCTGTTTCTTTTTTCCTACCTGTTTGTTATCATTTTACCTTTTTCCGCCGGATTATGCAATGATAAAAGCATTACGGCATTTGCGGCTGCACTCACCGCCGAACACAGCATTTTTAGCTTACTGTTGCTGATTCCGCAGGCGTTTTAATAATTCCTTGGACGAAAAGGGAAAACGATGTTATAATGGCTATGTTATAAGCGTACTTTTGTTCCATGGGATACGGTACGGAGAAATCATCCCCAAAACGGGGAGAAGATGAGGAGGAAACAATTATGAATGCAAAATCAAAATTCGGAGTAAAAGAAGTGGTCGCGGTAGGTATCGGCGCAGCCCTGTTTGTGGCGCTGACCAACGTGCAGGTTCCCCTGGGAATCCCGAATACCGCGTTACAGCCGAGGGCGGCGCTTCTGGCATTTTTATCCGCGGTGTTCGGTCCTATCGTCGGGGCGGCAGTGGGTATCATCGGTCATGCGCTGGGCGATATGTTCTTTTATGGGAGCGCATGGTGGAGCTGGGTATTCCCGGAAGCCGTTTTTGCCATTGCCGTAGGCGCATTTGCCAATCAGTACGGGATTCGGGAAGGCGCATTCGGGAAAAAGGAAATCATCCTTTTTAACGTGATGCAGGTGATCGGTAACGCGGCTGCATGGATTGTGGCGGCGCCCGTTCTCGATATCCTGATTTACAAGGAACCGGTGAAAAAAGTGTTTATACAGGGATTGGGTGCATGGCTTGGGAACATTATTATCATCGCCATCCTTGGAACGCTGTTGATTGTAGGCTATGCGAAAGTGGGGGCAAAGTCTTCCAGCCTGTCGAAAGAGGATTAAGTACTTATGGCGCCGATCATAGAGTTTAAGGATTATACTTTTAAATATCGGGCACAGAAGGAACCGACGCTCCGGAATATCAACCTTACGGTGAATTCCGGGGAAAAGGTTCTGATTGTGGGACCATCCGGGTCGGGGAAATCGACGATTGCCCACTGCATCAACGGACTGGTTCCATTTTCATTTGCCGGTGAGAGCAGCGGGACGCTGCGCGTGAAAGGGGAAGACCCGGCAAAGCTGGGTATTTTCGGCATGTCCAAAATAGCGGGAACGGTCCTGCAGGATACCAACGGCCAGTTTATCGGGCTGACCGTAGCGGAGGACATTGCATTTGCCCTGGAAAACGATATGGTGCCCCAGGAGGAAATGTTTGACCGGGTGGGTCAAGTGGCGGAAGTGGTGGAAGTGCAGCCGCTTTTGGCTCATGCGCCGTGGGAATTGTCGGGCGGGCAGAAACAGCGGGTGTCCATGGCCGGCGTCATGGTGGACGATGTGGAAATCCTGCTGTTTGACGAGCCTTTGGCAAACTTAGACCCGGCTACGGGAAAGCGTGCCATTGATTTGATTGACAAAATCAGTAAAAACAAGAAGACGACGGTTCTTATCATCGAGCACCGCCTGGAAGATGCCCTTTACCGTGACGTGGACCGCATCGTTGTGGTGGGAGACGGGCGCATCGTGGCGGATGAAAAGCCGGACGTGCTGCTTGCCGGAAACGTGCTGAAGGAGCAGGGTATCCGCGAGCCGCTTTATGTGACGGCATTAAAACACGCGGGGTGCACGGTGGCGGCGGAAAGTATGCCCCGGCATATCGAAACCATGGATTTGGAGCCCTATAAGGAAGCGGTAAACCGGTGGTTCCGTACCGTCCGTTATGAAAAGCCAAAGAAAACGCAGGATTGCGTGCTTTCGGTAAAGGACCTGTATTTTTCCTATACGGAAGGGAATCCTGTGCTGCAGCATATCCATTTTGACATAAAGAAAGGGGAGATGGTCAGCATTGTGGGAAAGAACGGTGCGGGCAAATCCACCCTTGCGGGAATAATCTGCGGGTTCTTAAAGCCCACGCGGGGGCAGATTCTGTTAAACGGCAATGATATTTCCGGTCTGTCCATCCGGGAGCGGGGGGAGAAAATCGGATTGGTAATGCAAAGCCCCGGTCAGATGATATCCAAACCCATGATTTATGAGGAAGTAGCGCTCGGGCTTACGGTGCGCGGCGTGCCGGAAGACGAGGTACGGGAACGCGTATACCGGACCTTAAAAATATGCGGCTTGTACCCGTTCCGCAACTGGCCAATATCGGCATTGAGCTATGGGCAGAAAAAGAGGGTGACGATTGCGTCCATTTTGGTCATGGACCCGGAAATCCTTATCCTGGACGAGCCGACGGCAGGGCAGGATTACAGGCATTATACGGATATCATGGAGTTTTTGAAGGAAATTAACGAGACCTACGGGATTACGATTCTGATGATTACCCACGACATGCACCTGATGCTGGAATATACGGACCGGGCGGTGGTGATTGCGGACGGACATCTGCTGGCGGACGATACGCCGGCGAAGGTGTTGACGGACGGGGCGATTGCGGACAAGGCATATTTAAAGAAGACATCCCTGTACGATTTGGCGGTGCGGTGCGGAACCGGCAGCCCGTCGGAATTTGTGGAGCGTTTCATCCACTATGAAAGGGAAACGGGGGAAGGGAGGATGCGCCATGGCGAGGATACTGACTTATGAAGGAAAAGATACCTGGATTCACAGGCTGAGCGGCGTGACGAAGCTGGTGTTTTTCCTCCTGTGGACAATGACCAGTATGCTTTCCTATGATACGCGGGTGCTTTTTGCGATGATGGCGGCGAGTCTGGTAATTTACAAAATGTCGAAAACCCGGTGGAAACAGGTGGGGACGGTATTGAAATTCATCCTGTTTTTTTTGGTTATCAACTTAATTGCGATATTCCTGTTTTCCCCTTATGAGGGTGTGGGGATTTACGGGACACGGACCGATTGGTTCCACCTGTTCGGAAATTACTGGGTGACATGGGAACAGCTTTTTTACGAACTGAATGTGCTGATGAAATATGTGACCATCGTCCCGGCGGTGTTCATGTTCGTGGTGACGACCAATCCCAGCGAGTTTGCGGCATCCTTAAACCGAATCGGCATCAGTTATAACATCGGGTATGCGGTGGCGATTGCCCTGCGTTACATACCGGACGTGCAGGATGATTTTTCCAAAATCCGGAATGCGCAGGAGGCGAGGGGAATCGAAATGACGGGAAAAGCCCCGTTGCTGCGCCGCATTAAGAATACGGCAGCCATTATTTTCCCGCTGATTTTTACCAGTATGGACCGCATCGACGTGGTCAGCAATGCCATGGAATTGCGGGGGTTCGGGAAGCATAAGAAACGGACATGGTATATGGGGAAGAAGCTGGAAACGGCGGATTATGCCACACTGGCAGTTACCGTGGCAGTTACGGTATTGTTTTTGGCGGTTACGTTCCATGACGGGAACCGGTTTTATAATCCTTTTGCAGGGTAAGGGACTGTATGCCAAATGTTGCAAACGGGAATGGAAATGGGGGAAACGGGATGGGGATGACGGGATTAAGGTGTCCGGCGTGTGGCGGGGATTTGAAAATCGATAAAAACAATCCGAATATTGCAGTCTGCGATTACTGTAATACACAGTTTTTCCTTGAGAAGGAAACCGGTTTTTTGAACCCGGAAGGGAAATATGTGGCGAAAGAGATTCCGAAAAGCGGTAGCGGCAGGGAAGCGGATGGACAAAAGCGCCTGGCTGCAGGAGGACTGCTTGGAACGGCGCTGCTGGTGCTGGTGTGCGGGATGCGGATATACCTAAGGTGGGAACGGGTGAATGAGCGCGCCAGGGACGCCATGAGGCAGCAGTCGGCAAAAAACTGGGAAATCCAGGAGAGAAATCTAAATTCCGCTTTGGAGGAGCAGCTTACGGACCGTATGCCGGGTGTTTATGTGGAAGGGTACGGAGCGGAGTCGGGAGAGCAGCCGTTGACGGGGGCATTCGGTGAAACGGCGGAGCGGATTTTCGGAAAACCGGCAGACGAAATCACGGAAAAAGAACTGGCGCAGATTAAGTGGCTGGAAACGGAAAGGGATATGGATTACCTGTATGTGGGATACAGCCTTGCGGACCCTTACGGGGAAGACGGGGCGGAGCTGACCTGGCTGACTTTTCCCGACGATACGGACGCCGGGGTGTCCTGCCTGTTCCGGTTTACGGGATTAAGGAAAGTGGATTTATACCAGCATATCGGTGCGGAAGATATCCGCGGCTTGGACCTTGCGGGTATTGGCGGGTATTTCGGAAGCCTGCCGGATTTGACCGGATTGGTCAATTTGGAAGAACTGACCTGCAGCGCATTTATGCAGCCCGGACAGCCGCTTGGGTTTGTTGCGGATTTTCCTGCGTTAAAGAAAGTCGATGTAAGCGGGATGTCGACATACGATGATATTTCCGGGATTTTTAACATCAGGGGACTGGTGTGTCTGGATATCAGCGGGGTGGGATGTGAAATCGATTTTGACCGGATTGGGGATAATCCTTCGCTGGAGGTATTGCGGATGGACGGAATCCGGCTGTATGAGAATGTCCGTACCGGGGGTTCCGACGGGTTTTACTGGGCGGACTGGGACGACGTGGTATTGGACGGGCATACGGATTTCCTGAAACACTTTCCGGGGCTTAAGGAACTGGGGATGGCGGAGAACGAACTGACGGACCTTGGGTTTGCTTCTAATCTGCCGCAGTTGGAAAGCCTGGATATTGCGGGGAATTATGTGACGGACCTGCGTCCGCTGGCGGGGATAGCGCCGCTGCGTCTGGTGGACTGTACGGATAATCCCATATCCAATGAAAGAGTGCTGGGGGACGGGGGGATGATTGTGACGGATGGCGGCACGGAAACCGGTTTTTAGTTTCCGTGGGACGGCAGCGTTGGGACTTGACAGATTTGCGGATACGGCGTATATTGTATTCGTACTTGAAACAAAATAAAAGAAATCGCTAGGGGAGCTTTTGCTGAGATTGAATCCTTGGAATAGTGAAAAAACATGTGGGATAAAAACATGTTTACGGATTCTAACCCTCATAACCTGATCCGGATAATACCGGCGAAGGGAAGCAGGATTTTCATGGGTGCATGGCAGGTGTGCATGTTTTTGGTGCCTGTATGGCATTTGCGTGGAATCCATACCCCTCCAAGTGATGAACCGTTACGAAGGAGGTTTTTTTATGTCTGTTTTTGCAAAGGAAATTGTGGATGAGGAATGGGGCAATTATTTTGAGCTTACTGGTTTGGGGTATGGCGCATTGGTTGCCCTGATGTGTGCGGCCCTTTTGGGGGCGTGTTTTTTTGCCGGCAGAAAGGAAGGGAACGGTAAGAAATTCAGTACGAGGCAGCTTGTATTTTCTGCCATGGCGATGGCGCTTGCGGTGGTTACGTCGATGATAAAGGTGGTAGACATGCCCATGGGCGGCAGTGTGACTCTGTTCAGTATGCTGTTCGTCTGCCTGACCGGTTACTGGTACGGGCTGCGGGGCGGGCTGATGACGGCGGCCGCTTACGGGATTTTACAGCTTATTATTGATCCGTATATCATCAGTATTCCGCAGATGCTTACGGATTATGTCTTTGCTTTTGGGGCGCTTGGACTTTCCGGGATATTTTCCGGGTCGAAGAACGGTTTGGTGAAAGGATATGCGGTGGGCGTACTGGGAAGGTATTTTTTCTCTTTCCTGTCCGGGATGATTTTCTTCAGGAGCTATGCGTCGGCTTATCATATGGCGGCGCCGGTGTATTCCCTTGTTTATAACGGGTCGTATCTGGGGCCGGAGGCATTGGTGACGATTATTCTTGTGGCGGTGCCGCCGGTGGGGAAGGGGTTGGCGAAAGTGCGAGAGATGGCTGTGGGATAAGTGGGGTGTGGGCGGACGCAAAAGCCAGGAGCGCAGCCCTCTGCCCGGTTTGTCCCTGCCGCCCCTGTGCTTCCCCTGCCGGTCGCTGTTCGAACCTGATGGCAGAAATGGGCTATTTCTAATTGTGCCCAACCGTGCGCCCGCCCATCAGCATAACATTTCAGGTTGAACTGTTACTTCCCGGGAGATTTTTCCCTAATTCCGCTTGTGTTAATTCCCTAAAATGCATATACTGTTTTTAGGCATGTATGAAAGAAGGCAGGGTGGAGCGTAATGTGCTCGTTTGGTCTGCGGTTTTTTCAAATATGCGGAGGGAAAGCCATGGTTTTGCCGGTATGGATGGGGTGGAAACCATGGGATGCGCAAATATGGGAAAGTGAGGAAATGGCAATGCGGTTGAAACTGACCAAAGAAGAACGGGACTGGGTACTGTATGATGTGGGAAATTCCGCGTTTACTCTTTTGGTAGCTACGATTATGCCGATTTATTTTAATTATTTGGCGGATTTGGGCGGGCTTTCGTCGGTGGATTATGTTGCTTACTGGGGGTATGCGGCATCCGTTGCCACATTGATTGTGGCGGTGGCTGGTCCGGTATTCGGGACTTTGGCAGATACGAAGGGGTTTAAGAAGCCGATTTTCCTCGTGACGGTGGTTGTGGGGGCTGCAGGCTGCATCAGCCTGGGACTGGCGAAGCAGTGGCTGGTTTTCCTTGTGATTTATGTGATTGCCAAAGTGGGGTTTTCGGGCAGCCTGATTTTTTATGATTCCATGCTTGCGGACGTAACGGATGAGGAGCGGATGGACGATGTGTCTTCCCAGGGGTATGCATGGGGGTATATCGGGAGCTGTGTCCCTTTCGTGGCGTGTCTTGGCGTGGTGCTGGGGGCGGATGCCATCGGTATTACGATGGAAACGGCGATGGCGGCTGCTTTTGGAATCGTGGCGGTATGGTGGGTGGTTATGTCCCTTCCTTTGGTAAAGGGGTACCGCCAGAAACATTATGTGGAGCGCAGGGAACATGCGGTGCGGGAGAGTTTTGTAAGGCTTGGCAGGACGTTTTGCAATGTCAGGAAGGAAAAGAAGATTTTCGTGTTTCTGCTTGCTTTTTTCTTTTATATTGACGGGGTATATACGATTATCGATATGGCGACGGCATACGGTTCCGCCCTTGGGCTTAACAGTACCGGTCTGCTTTTGGCGTTTCTGATGACGCAGGTTGTGGCATTTCCGTTTGCCATACTGTTTGGGAAGCTGGCACAGAAGTATGCGGCGGAAAAACTGATTTTGGTATGCATTGCGGCGTATTTCGGCATTGCGGTTTTTGCGATGTTTATGTCCACACAGATGCATTTTTGGATTCTCGCCTTTTTTGTCGGGATGTTCCAGGGGGGCATACAGGCGCTGTCCCGTTCCTATTTTGCGAAAATCATTCCGTCCAGCCAGTCGGGGGAATATTTCGGCTTACTGGATATCTGCGGGAAAGGCGCTTCCTTTATGGGAACTGCGGTGGTCAGCCTGATTTCCCAGTTGACGGGTAATGTGAATATGGGTGTGGGAATGATTGCGGTTATGTTCTTAATCGGTATCTGCCTGTTCGGGGCAGCGGCGAAGACAGAGGGAGAACCGCAGAAAGGAGGCAGACATGCCGCAGGTAATTGAGCGGGTTTTTACATCGGAAGATTACTGGGGGCTTCCGGACGGAGAGCGTGCGGAACTGATTGGGGGAAAACTGTACGCGATGGCACCGCCAAACAGGATACACCAAAAGCTCTTAAATGAGATGTGTACGGTTTTGACCAATTATGTAAAGAGGAACAGGGGGGAATGTCAGGTTTATCCCGCTCCGTTTGCGGTAGATTTGGGGGCGGATGACAGGGAATGGGTGGAACCGGATATTTCTGTCATTTGTGACAGAACGAAGCTGACAGAGAGGGGATGTACGGGCGCCCCCGATTTTATCATAGAGATTACCTCCCCCTCCAGCCGAAAGATGGACTATTCCACGAAAAATGCGCTTTACGCCTCCGCAGGGGTGCGGGAATATTGGATTGTGGATCCGGTAAAGGAAAGGACGACGGTTTACCGTTATGAAGAAGATGTTGCACCGGTCATTGTGCCGTTTTCCCAGGATTTGGCGGTGGGGATTTACGGGGATTTGAGTATGCGGGTGGCGGATTTTATGGAAGAAACAGGAATATGATGCAAAAATGATGCAAGTTTGATGGTATTTTGACGCATTCACCGTATAAACTATGGATAACGGTTTATACGGAGGGTGCGTTTTTTGCATTCTTTTGTTTGGGGCTATTGCATAAGGAACGGAGGTTATTATGAAAAAAGATTTTTTTAGGTGTTTGGCGGTGACGCTGCTTGTTTTGGCTGTGTCGGGTATGAGTGTGGGCATCGGTATGGCGCAGGGAAATGACCGGGCGGCAGTAAGAGAGACGGAAGAAGCTACGGAAAAGGCGCCGGATATCGTGGAGAACGGACAGTCTTACGCATATGTGGAGTTAAAACATGCCGGATTTCCATTGTTGGTCGTGACGGATGGGACTTATGGGTATAATGGGCTGGAAGCCAG
The DNA here is from genome assembly GCA_910587275.1 of uncultured Kineothrix sp. GTDB lineage: Bacteria > Bacillota > Clostridia > Lachnospirales > Lachnospiraceae > Kineothrix. The sequence continues at coordinate 3,798 of CAJUMD010000040.1, read as the reverse complement.
TTTTTACGGTGAGGTTTACGGGCAGGACGGGGAAGGGAACTGGAAGAAGATGCAGGTGATTGCGGGCAGCGGGACGGCGTACCCCATCCGTTATGATAAAAACGGGATTTATGTGACGGGCGGGCATTTTGCGGCGTATTACGGTGTGGATTGGGAAAAGGCGGAGCTGGTGTTAATGGAGTATGCGGCGGAAACGTTTGATGAAGACGGGAATGCAACTTATCTTTATGCGGCGGATGGGAAAACGGAACGGTCGGTGGAGGATAACGGGTATTTGGTGGCGCTGTATGACAGGTATGAGAAGGGGGAGTTGGTGGGGTTCCGGAAAGTGGAATAGGCGGTGGCAAACTCCTCCCACTTCGTGGTCGTCAGACAGTGCCGCCTGAAACGACAAAAAACAGACGGCATAAAACACTAAGAAATACCGCCGTTTTCTTGGACAGGTCTGCACACCGCCGTGCCAAACCGCCCCAGGGGACGTACCGCACCCGGACGGCAGCCGGATACACAAGACCGTGAATGCGGGGAAGGTGGAAAGGGGCGTAGGAGTGGGGATTAAGAAGGAAATGAAAAAAGGAAGGGAATAGGGAAAAAGAAGAAAAAAAGATAAGAAAAAAAGGATAAGAAAAATGGATAAGAAAAAAAGATAAAGAAAGGGTTGGTTTGGTATGAAGAAACAGGCATGGAGGATGAAAGCGCCGTTTAGGGGATACCGTGTGGCTGCCGTGGGAATGGCAGCGGTATTGGTGTGCAGTTTTTGTTTTGGCTGCGGCAGCGGGACGGGAAAGAAGGCGGGCGGTGAATACGCCGGACAGGGGAAACCGGAAGGTACGGAAGGGATTGGCAGAATCGCAAAAACGGAAGTGGAAGAAGAACGGGAAGGGGAAGGTAGGGCATATGACGGAAGCGGCAAAGACGGCACGGAAAATGCGCAAAGTACGGTAAATGAAGACGGGAAAGGGGAAAGCCGCAGGGAAGCGGGGGAAGACGAATGGAAATGGAAGGATAAGAAGGTGAAGGAAGCCGTATACGCCGCTTTGGGCTGCGGGGACGGGGAGGTTCCGGGAAAAGGGGAAATCGAAGCGCTGGAGTGGCTGCGTATTCCAAGTGCGCAGGAAGTCAAAACGTTCCGGGATTTGGAACATCTGACCGGGCTTGAGTATTTATCCCTTTCTTATTCTTACGGTAAGAAAGTGTCTGCCATCGACTTGGACGGCATTATGATTCCCGGACTAAAGGAACTGGAAATCAGCGGCTGTGATTTGGATGGAAACGGACTTTTGACACGGCTTTCCGGGTTTCCGCAGTTGACCGGGCTGTATCTGATAAACTGCGGGCTGGAGGATATTTCCTTTTTGGAGGGGCTTCCGCAGCTTACCCATATTTCCTTTTATGGCAATAAAATTACGGATATTGCCCCGCTGGCATTCTGCAGGGAACTGGTGGAGATTTCTCTGGCATATAACCATATTAGTGACATTAGTGTCATAAAACAGCTTGAAAAATTGGAGGAAGCGGGACTTCACGGGAATGAAATCACTTCCATAGAGCCGCTGCGCGGGCTGCGGTATTTGAAAGGAGTTAATGTTACCTCCAATCAGATTACGGATTTGTCGCCGTTGGAGAATTGTATACAGTTGGAAGCGCTGGGGGCGGGCGATAACCGGATTACGGACATTACGCCGTTAAAAAAGTTGACCCGCTTATATAACCTGGCGCTGGACTATAATCAGATTGAGGATATCGGCGTCCTGGAACAGATGGCGGATATGAACTGGCTTGGTTTAAGCAACAACCGGATTACGGATTTTACGCCGGTTGTGGGAATGAAAGACCTGTTTTACCTAAGTATCTTTTACAATCCCGGCCGCAATATAGGGGAACTGGTTTTTTCCGTGCCGGAGCTGTACCTTGGGACGGCGGAAACCGAAAATTGCCCTGACGAAAAGAAAGCGGAACTGGAAAAGGCGCAGCAATGGCTGGATAAGCTGTATCCGGGGGAAGGAATCGTGGCGGAGGATGTGGCGTTCGGCGATTTGGACGGGGACGGCAGGGAAGACATGGCAGTGACCGGAACCGTGGAAGCGGATGGGGAAGAAAAGGAAAGCATGGATTTCGGGGATACTTTCCGCAGGATATATGTACTGCTCCGGGAAGGAAAGGATTCGTTTCTTCCGGTGGAACCGGTGGAAACCCTGGCATCCTGGGCGGGGGGCATTTACGGCGACCCTTATCAGGGAATCTGCATTTCCGGCGGGAAACTGGTGGTGGAGACATACGGGGGAAGCAACTGGCGCTGGGGATACCGGAGTGTATATACATATGGTAATAAAAACGGTCAAATGGAAGAAACGATGGAAATGGAGCTGGAGCATTTTGTTTATACGGACGGCTATGATTGGAGCGTAAAAGATTATGAAACGGGAAGCCGGAGGGATTATGTGATTGCCGGAGGGCAGGAAGGGGTCATGCAAAAACTGCTGATTGCCGGAGCGGACGAGGCACAAAGGGACGGATTGATGAAGGCACAGGATAAAGTCCTTGGGAAAATGGCGGGGGAAAAAGGCGTGGACCTGCCGCCGGTGTGGTTTGGCGCATGTCTGCCGAAAGTTGCGGCAGACGGGGAACCTTATGCCTATACCGCCCATGATTCCCTTTGTAATACCAAAGAAAAAACGGCTTCCGTACTGGAAAAGGCGGCGGGAGAATTTCTTACGGATGCTGCCGCAGTACCCATTATGGCGTACACATCGGAAGAAATCAAAGGAAATTACGATACGCTGGCAGGAGTGGAAGTACCGGGTGATTTTTACTTCGGGTGGGCGGACGGAAAACCGGTACGGCTGTCTTACCGGAACCTGCTGTTGGGGGAAACCGGTGCATTCGTCCATGTGTTGTCATGGGAAGAACCGGGGGAAGATGCGGAGAGCTGGGCGGAAAAGGCGGTTGTATATTACCGGGAGGATACGGGGACGTTTGAAAAGGCTGAGCGGTAACGTACCGGATTAATACCCTTATATATATAAAAAGAATTTTTGGAGCAAAATGTAAACCAAAAAAATAAAAAAAATTTAAAAAATTTTTCAGGCACAGGAAATTTATAAAAATAGGATAACTTGACAGAGGATGTCAGGGTATGTGTGTTATATTGAATCCATAGCAGGACAGCTATCGGAGGGTGTGTTTAAAATTACCCCGGAGTAACTTGGAAGAAAAAAACATACGGAAAAAACGGAGGTAAGAAAATGAACGGAATGAATCTGAACCCAAAATTTTGCCAGTGCTGCGGTATGCCCATGGGGGATACGGATGAACTGTATGGAACGAATGCCGACGGCAGCAAAAATGAGGAATACTGCAAATATTGTTTTGAAAACGGCGCGTTTACTTTCCATGGCACCATGGAAGAAATGATTGAAGTGTGCGTTCCCCATATGGTTGAAGCCAATCCGGGTATGAGAGTCTCGCGGCAGTCGCCAAATATCCGCACAAGTGCGGCTGTCTGCCTCGCTGCCCTTTGCCGCGATAAAATGGCAGCCGCGGGTTTCATATGTTCTCTTGTCATAACCATTATTTCTTTCGTAATTTGACAGTGCACAAAATTTCCAAACAAATCTGCTATCCGGCGCCCTTTCCATGAACCCTCAATATTGCCGGATTTCCCACAGAAAAGATATATGCCTTACCACGTTCTTTGAGGACAAAAAAGAATCATATTTAAGACATCAAAATAACACAATTAAAAAGTATACCTTAATCCGTGAAACTCAGATTTATTAAATACCTGCAAAGTCTGTG